>DASSLE010000504.1:0-2695 GCA_035689725.1 Pseudolabrys sp. | reverse complement strand
TTGGCCAACAGGTGCGCGAGGGCTTTTTTCCCCTCTTTTGCTGCCTCTGCCATGCTCTCAAAAAAGGCGGGCGAGCGCTCTATCGGCACAGCTTTACCGGCACAGTAGATCTCCCACCGCCATGGCTTAGGCGGATTTCCGCGTCTCTTTACGACGAACGAATAGTCGGCTGGGTCAAATTCTTCGCTCATGCGCAATAGATGGCGATGGTCGGCTTAATTTTCAAATCGGCGCTAATACGAGACGTGCGGGTAGCGGCGGCAGCCACGCCGCGAAAGGGTGGGACATATAGGCACCGGCGCTCTACCGAGAGCTCGTGATACAATTGAGGGTTGGATAATGTGCGGCCGTTATGCGGTGATTTCTGCACCAGAAGCGATCCGGGCGTTGTTCGGCTACCCCGAGCAGCCAAATTTCCCGCCGCGCTACAATGTCGCGCCGACGCAGCCCATTGCCATCGTACGCCTGATGGACGGCAAGCGTCAGTTCGCGCTGGTGCGCTGGGGGCTGCTGCCATCCTGGGTAAAGGACCCCAAAAACTTCACCTTGCTGATTAACGCACGCGGGGAGTCGGTTATAGACAAGCCCGCTTTCAGCGCGGCGATGAAACGGCGACGTTGCCTGATTCCGGCCGACGGCTTTTATGAGTGGAAAGCGATCGGGACACGCAAGCAGCCGTATTACGTACGCGCGAAATCGGGCCAGCCGCTCGCTTTCGCCGGCCTGTGGGAGACCTGGACCGGCCCCAATGGTGAGGAGCTGGAAACCGCGGCCATTGTCACGACGCGGGCCAAACGCGCACTTGCAGACATCCATGAACGGATGCCGGTGATCGTACCGCCAGAAGCCTTCAACCTGTGGCTCGACTGCGCAAACGTCGATCCGGAAACCGCTACCGCGCTCATCTCGCCGGCTTCCGAGAGTCTGCTCGACACTTATGAGGTTTCAACCGCGGTCAATCGTACTGCCAACGATAATCCGGAATTGATCGAACGATATGTGGCGCCGGCCCAGGCTGAGGCGGCTCCGAAGGCTGACACGCCGCGTGCCAAGCGCAAAAAAACGAACAACGGGCAGGCGTCGCTATTCTGATGCCCGCTAAAGCACCTTGCCCGGATTGAGGATGCCGTTGGGATCGAGCATACGCTTCAAACCGCGCATCAGTTCGAGCGCGACCGGATCCTTCACCTTCGCGAGCGAGTCACGCTTGAGCTTGCCGATGCCATGCTCGGCCGAGATAGAGCCGTTGTACTTCGAAACGATTTGGTTGACGGCGTCGTTGATCTCGCCCCAGCGCGTGAGAAACTGCGCGGAGTCGGCGCCAACTGGCTGGCTGACGTTGAAATGAACATTGCCATCGCCAAGATGCCCGAAAGGCACGGGCCGGCAGCCCGGGACGATCGTCTTGGCTGCGGCGGTTGCCTCCTTGAGAAAATCCGGAACCGCCGCGACCGGCACTGAAATGTCGGCCTTGATCGATCCGCCCTCCGGCTTCTGCGCCTCCGGCAATATATGGCGCAGATGCCAGAATGCCTTCGCCTGATCGAGACTGGCAGCAACAGTTGCGTCCTCGACGAGGCCTTGCGCACTCGCGTCGGCAAGCAATTGCTCCACGCTCTCGTGTAAGCCCTCGCCATGCTGCGATGACACTTCCATCAGTACATACCAGGGGTGTTTGGCAGCGAGCGGGTCGCGCACGCTGTGGCCGTGTTTGATCGCGAATTCTACCACGTCACGCACAATCAATTCGAAGCTGGTGACCGTGCCGCCAACGCGCGCCTGCGTCAGATTAAGAAGCTTTACCGCGGCGGCCGGAGAGGGCACGCCGATGAAGGCGGTTTCGACCGCACGCGGGCGCTGGAACATTTTCACCACCGCGGCGGTGATAATGCCGAGCGTACCTTCGGCGCCGACGAAGACGTGGCGTAGGTCATAGCCGGTATTGTTCTTTTTCAGCTTCGACAAGAGGTTCAAGACGCGGCCGTCGGCCAGCACGACCTCGAGCCCAAGCACGAGATCGCGTGCGATGCCATAGGCTACTGCACCGGTTCCGCCGGCATTGGTCGAGAGGTTTCCGCCAATGGTGCAACTGCCTTCGGCGCCGAGCGACAGCGGAAACAAGCGATCGACGGCGGCCGCTGCGTCCTGCGCTTTCGCAAGGACAACGCCGGCTTCGCAGGTCATGGTATTCGATGCAGCGTCGACTTCGCGGATCTTGTCGAGCCGCGTGAGCGAGAGGATCAGTTCGCCGTCGAATGGAATTTGCCCACCGACCAGCCCGGTATTTCCGCCTTGTGGCACCAGCGGGGTCTTGGTCTCCTTGGCAAGTTTCAGGATAGCTTGAACTTCGCCGACTGAACCTGGCCGCAGTAGCATCGATGTGCGGCCATGATAGATACCACGGCCTTCGATCAGGAAAGGCTCGAGAGCAGCCGGATCGGTGATCGCATATTTATCACCGACAATGGCCGCAAAGCGCCGCAGCAAGTCTGGCGAGGGCGCGCGGCGAAACTGTTCGTTCATTCTAGTTACCGTCTCGGTGCCGCGGCCCGCTTGAGACGATCGTTGATCGCCTCGCCCAGGCCGTCGTGCGGCACCTTCATTACCGCGATGCGCGTCGCACCGGAAGCGTCCAGCGCGCGTAAATGTGAGAAGAGGTTGGCCGCCGCCTCGATCAGGTCGCCGCGCGGCGACA
>DASSLE010000503.1:0-6062 GCA_035689725.1 Pseudolabrys sp. | reverse complement strand
CCGGGCGTGGCTGGCACCTGGAAGGACTTGACCGACTCGGTGAACTCGATGGCCGGCAACCTCACCGGCCAGGTCCGCAACATTGCCGAAGTGGCGACCGCCATTGCCGGCGGCGACCTCTCGCGCAAGATCACCGTCGACGTGCGCGGCGAAATCCTACAGCTCAAGGAAACACTGAACACAATGGTGGACCAGCTCAACCGATTCGCCGGCGAAGTGACACGCGTCGCGCGCGAAGTCGGCACCGAAGGCCGGCTCGGCGGTCAGGCCAACGTGCCTGGCGTCGCCGGCACCTGGAAGGATTTGACTGACTCCGTGAATTCGATGGCGGGCAACCTCACCGCGCAGGTCCGCAACATCGCCGAAGTGACGACCGCCGTGGCGCGCGGCGACCTCTCGCGCAAGATCACGGTGGACGTGAAAGGCGAAATTCTGCAGCTGAAGGAAACCATCAACACGATGGTGGACCAGCTCAACTCATTCGCATCCGAAGTGACGCGCGTCGCGCGCGAGGTCGGCACCGAAGGCAAGCTCGGCGGTCAGGCCGAAGTGCCGGAAGTGGCCGGCACCTGGAAGGACCTCACCGACAATGTCAATTTCATGGCCTCCAACCTGACCGCACAGGTCCGCAATATCGCGGAAGTGGCGACCGCGGTCGCCAACGGTGACCTATCCAAGAAGATCACCGTGGACGTTCGCGGCGAGCTGCTGCAACTCAAGGAGACGCTCAACACGACGACCGATCAGTTGCGGTCGTTCGCCGGCGAAGTGACGCGTGTGGCACGCGAAGTCGGCACCGAAGGCCGGCTCGGCGGCCAGGCTAACGTGCCGGGCGTTGCCGGCACCTGGAAGGACCTCACCGACAACGTCAACCTGCTGGCCGCAAACCTCACCACACAAGTCCGCAATATTGCCGAAGTCACAACCGCCGTGGCGCGCGGCGACCTGTCGCGCAAGATCACCGTAGACGTGAAAGGCGAAATTCTCGAACTAAAGAACACAATCAACACGATGGTGGACCAGCTCAACGCCTTTGCTTCGGAAGTGACGCGCGTTGCCCGCGAAGTTGGCACCGAAGGCAAGCTCGGCGGCCAGGCGCAAGTGCCGGGCGTCGCCGGCACCTGGAAGGACCTGACCGATACCGTGAACGTCATGGCGGCAAACCTCACCGAGCAGGTGCGCGGCATCGTCAAGGTGGTGACCGCCGTCGCCAACGGCGACCTCAAACAAAACCTCACTGTGAAATCGAAGGGCGAGGTCGCCGCGCTCGCCGAAACCATCAACAACATGACCGATACGCTCGCGACCTTCGCCGATCAGGTGACGACGGTCGCGCGCGAAGTGGGCGTCGAGGGACGTCTCGGCGGCCAGGCCAACGTGCCCGGCGCAGCCGGCACCTGGAAAGCGCTCACCGGCAACGTCAACCTGCTGGCGGCGAACCTCACTACGCAGGTGCGCGCGATCGCCGAGGTCGCCACGGCGGTGACCAAGGGCGACCTGACGCGATCGATTCAAGTCGATGCGCGCGGCGAAGTGGCCGAGCTCAAAGACAATATCAATACGATGATCGACAACCTGCGTCTGACCACGGACCGCAACACCGAGCAGGACTGGCTGAAGACGAACCTCGCCAAGTTCACCAACATGTTGCAGGGCCAGCGCGACCTGACCACCGTCGGTCGTTTGCTGTTGAGCGAACTTACGCCGCTCGTCAACGCGCAACTTGGCGTCATTTATCAGGTGGAAAGCGAAGAACTGCAGACGATGAGGCTGCTCTCCGCCTATGCCGACGACGGTTCCAACGGACACCCGCAGCGATTGAGGATCGGTGAAGGACTGATCGGACAATGCGCCGCCGACAAGCGCCGCATGCTGATCACCGACATGCCGACCCACGCCGTGCCGATTGGTTCTGCCCTATTCAAGGTTGCGCCGGGCAATATCATTGTCTTGCCAGTTCTCTTCGAGAACGAAGTCAAGGCGGTGATCGAGCTCGCCTCGGTTGCCCAGTTCACCGCGCTGCAGACGATGTTCCTCGAGCAATTGACCGCCAGCATCGGCATCGTGCTCAATTCAATCGAAGCAACGATGCAGACCGAAGGTCTGCTCAAGCAGTCACAGCAACTCGCCGGCGAATTGCAGACACAACAGCGCGAATTGCAGCAGACCAATGATCAGCTGGAGCAAAAGGCCCAGCAGCTCGCCGAGCGCAACGTCGAAGTCGAAAGAAAGAACCAGGAAATCGAGCAAGCTCGCCGCGCGCTCGAGGAGAAAGCGGCGGAGCTCGCACTCACTTCGAAATACAAGTCGGAATTCCTGGCCAACATGTCGCACGAGCTGCGCACGCCGCTGAACAGCATCCTGATTCTTGGCCAGCAACTCGCCGACAACCCGGACGGAAACCTTACGAACAAGCAAACCGAGTTCGCCCGCACCATTCACGGCGCCGGCACCGATTTACTCAATCTCATCAGCGACATTCTCGATCTTTCGAAGATCGAGTCCGGAACGGTTACCGTGGAGGCGGAGGAACTCTTCTTCTCAAATCTGCTCGACGCCGTGGGCCGCCCGTTCCGGCACGAAGCCGAAACGCGACAGCTCTCTTTCAATGTCGATCTCGACCCTTCGCTTGGGCGCAGCCTCATCACCGACTCCAAACGTTTGCAGCAGGTGCTTAAGAACTTGCTCTCGAACGCCTTCAAGTTCACCGATCGTGGCGGCGTTCAGCTCAAGGTTTCCGCCGCGCCGGTCGGCTGGACTTCGACCCACCCAATCCTCAGTCAGGCGCAGACCGTAGTCGCCTTCGAGGTCACGGATACCGGCATCGGCATACCGGCCGATAAACAGAAGATCATTTTCGAAGCCTTCCAGCAGGCCGATGCCAGCACCAGCCGCAAATACGGCGGGACCGGGCTAGGACTTGCGATTAGCCGCGAGCTCTCGAACCTACTGGGTGGTGAAATCCAGCTGCGGAGTGCCCCCGGCGTCGGCAGTACATTTACGCTTTACCTGCCGATCACTTATGCCGGGCCATCGGTTGCCACTCGCACGGCAAGCGGGCCCGAAACAGCGCAGTTGCAGGCGACACCGATCCCGGAACGCGCCATCGAGCACATTCCGGATGACCGGCACGAAATTCAGCCCGGCGATTCAATTCTGCTGATCGTGGAGGACGATCCCCACTATTGCCGCGTCCTGATCGATCTCGCGCGGGACAAGGGATTCAAAGTGCTGGTAGCCATGCGGGGCGCCGATGCGCTTGAACTCGCCAAACAATATCAGCCGACCGCCGTATCACTCGATGTATTCCTGCCCGACATGCTGGGCTGGACTGTGCTGAGCCAGCTCAAGCAAAACCCGCTGACACGGCACATCCCCGTGCAAATCATTACGCTCGATGAAGACAAGCATCACGGCCTGGCGCGCGGCGCATTCTCGTTCGTGACCAAGCCGACGACCACCGAAGGTGTCGAAGCTGCCCTTAGCCGTATCAAGGAATATTCGGCGCCGCGGCGTAAGCGCCTCCTGGTGGTTGAGGATAATCCCGCAGAACAGCTCAGCATTTCTGAGTTGCTCGGCTATAACGATGTCGAGATCGAAACTACCGGCACCGGCCGCGATGCGCTCAATGCGCTACGCCGTCAGCCCGCTGACTGCGTGGTGCTCGATCTGCGGCTGCCCGACATGTCCGGTTTCGAAGTGCTGGAGGAGTTGGCCGCAGACGCAGCGTTGTCGGAGGTGCCGGTGGTCGTGTTCACCGGACGCGAGCTGAGTGCCGAAGAAGATGCCCGACTCCACACCATGGCGCGCAGCATCGTCGTCAAGGGCGTTGAATCGCCTGAACGGCTGCTCGATGAGACGGCTCTCTTCCTGCATCGGGTGGTGACCGAATTACCCCCTGAGAAGCAGCGCATGCTGGAGCGGCTAACCACATCCGACGAAGATCTGGTCGATCGCACCGCGCTTCTTGTTGACGACGATGCCCGCAATATCTTTGCGCTGAGCAGCGTGCTTGAGCGGCGCGGGATGCGGGTTCTCACTGCCACGACCGGCAACGAGGCAATCCAACTGATTGAGTCCAACAATGACATCGCCATCGTGCTGATGGATATCATGATGCCGGAGATGGACGGCTATCAGACGATGGAGCAAATCCGGAAGAACGCCAATTTCCGCCGGCTGCCGATCATCGCCCTCACTGCAAAGGCGATGAAGGGAGACCGCGAGAAATGCCTTGACGCCGGTGCATCGGATTATTTAGCGAAGCCGGTGAATACGGAACAACTGCTGTCTGCGCTCCGCAGCTGGCTGCATCGTTGACGCGAGGGCGCCATGCCAGACGACAAAGTCAACATTCTCCTCGTCGACGATCAGCCTGCGAAACTCCTAACGTATCGGACCATTCTAGAGGACGTTGGCGAAAATCTATTGAGCGCGAGCAATGCCACGGAGGCGCTCGAGCTGCTATTGAAGAATGACGTCGCCGTCGTTCTCATTGACGTCTACATGCCCGACATCGATGGTTTCCAGCTGGCGGCGATGATCCGCAATCATCCCCGCTTCGAGAAGACGGCGCTGATTTTCATTTCCGCCATCCTGCTCACGGACGTCGACCGTTTGCGTGCTTACGAGATGGGTGCGGTTGACTATGTGCCCGTCCCGGTGATTCCGGAGGTGCTACGCGCGAAGGTCAAAGTATTCGTGGAGCTTTTCCGCAAGACCCGCCAGCTTGAGCAGTTAAACAGAGAACTAGAGGCACGAGTCGCAGAGCGCACAGCTGAGCTTGCAGCCTCCACGCGACAGCTTCGTCAGAGCGAGCGCCTGCGCAGCCTCGCGCTTGCTGCTGGCCAAATGGGCAGTTGGGAATGGAATGTTACACGCGACTCGACCGTCTGGGATCAGGGCCTGTGCGATATTTTCGGCGTTGATCCTAGCACTTTCGTACCAACCATGGAGAGTGTGCGGCCGCTCATTAAACCTGAAGATCTTGAATTATTGGTGCGTGCGTTCCGCAACGTGACGAAAGATGCAAATACCTTCCAGACCGAATTTCGTGTCCTGCGGCCGAACGGCGATGTGCGCTGGTGTACCGGGACCGCAGCGGCGAGTTTTGACGATAGCGGGCGGCTTATCTGGATCAGCGGCGTCATCGCCGATATCACTGAGCGGAAACGGGCGGAAGAACGCCAAATCTTGCTGGCCGAGGAGGTCGATCACCGCGCGCGCAACGTTGTAGCGGTCGTGCAGTCGATTATGCGACTCACCCGCGCAGAAACCATCGAAGACTATATTGGCACGCTCGATGGTCGTATCGGTGCGCTCTCTAACGCGCACAGGCTATTAGCCGGTTCGCGCTGGGAGGGCGCTGATCTCACCCGACTCGTCGAAGAAGAATTTGCCCCTTATCGTGCCGCCGGCAACGAACGCGTTTCAACGCGCGGCCCTGCCGTATTGTTGCCACCGGCCACGGCTCAGACCATTGCATTGGCGCTGCACGAACTGGCTACGAACGCGGCAAAGTATGGCGCGCTGTCGACCGACGCTGGCCGGGTCGACCTCACATGGCAGACCAAGTCAGGAAAACTCGAACTCGTATGGGCCGAGTCAGGCGGCCCGGAAATTGCCCTGCCCGACCGCCGCGGCTATGGCAGCCGCGCCATCATCGCCGGCATCGAACGCCAGCTCGGTGGTCTCGTGAACTTCGACTGGCACGCCAGCGGACTGCGCTGCACTTTATGCGTTCCGCACGACGGGAATATGGAACCGTCCAAGCGGCACGCGTTCGAAACGCAGTTCGATGGCGTGCCGGTACCGGCCGTGGCATTGGATCCGGACGACAAGCGGGTTCTGCTTGTCGAAGACGAGCCCTTGGTATCGATGATGCTGGCGGACATGCTGTCAGACTTCGGACACAAGGTCGATGGCCCCTATAACCGGGTCAGCGATGCCATCCTCGCCGCCAAGAGCAACAATCTTCAGGCCGGTATCCTCGATGTGAATTTGGGGGGCGAGAAAACGTATGTCGTGGCTGACATCCTCACTGACCGGAAGATTCCCTTTGT
>DASSLE010000502.1:0-3675 GCA_035689725.1 Pseudolabrys sp. | reverse complement strand
CGCCGGTCGCTAGCTTACGCAATTGAGCACGTGCCGGCCCAAGCCGGGGCGGGTTTTCACGCGCATGGTCCCCGAAAAGCGGGGACCGGTTTCGGGAAGGACCATGCGCCAAAATACTGCGCGAAGCGGGCGCACCCGGGGGGAGAAATCCATGAAGCTGGTCATCGCCGTTATCAAGCCTTTCAAACTCGACGAGGTCCGCGAGGCCCTCACGCGTCTCGGCATTCACGGCATGACCGTAGCCGAAGTCAAAGGCTACGGCCGACAGAAGGGCCACACTGAAATCTATCGCGGCGCCGAATACGCCGTGAATTTCCTTCCCAAATTGCGGCTTGAGGTCGCCATCGCCAGCGAGCAGCTCGACCAGGTGATGGACCAATTGGCCGCTGCCGCCCGGACTGGACAAATCGGTGACGGCAAAATTTTCGTCACATCGATTGAACAAGCCGTGCGCATCCGCACCGGCGAGACCGACGTCGACGCGCTCTAGAAAACCAGCAGACAAAATTGGAGAGACGACATGACACGGGCGTACCTGCGCCTTGCTATCGCCGCGGCCTTGGTGATCGCAACATCTTCGGCATTCGCGCAAAGCTCTAAGATTGATGCTGCCGACACCGCCTGGATGATTGGCGCCACTGGTCTGGTATTGATGATGACGATCCCCGGCCTTGCACTGTTCTATGCAGGCATGGTGCGCAAGAAGAACGTGCTGGCCACTATGGCGCAAAGTCTTGCTGCCACTTTTTTGGTTTCCATCCTGTGGGCGGTCGTCGGCTACAGCCTCGCCTTTACCGGCGAGGGCGCGTTCATCGGGACTCTCGAACGCATCTTCCTTGACGGTGTGACGCTGGATGCCGTTTCGCCGCTGGCCAAGACGATTCCCGAAAGCCTGTTCATGATCTACCAGATGACATTCGCCATCATTACGGTCGCGCTGGTCGCCGGCTCGGTCGCCGATCGCTTACGTTTCTCCGCGTTCCTGTTGTTTTGTGCTTTCTGGTTGCTCCTCGTCTACGTGCCAATCGTGCATTGGGTGTGGGGCGGCGGTTTCCTCGGCACGTATGGCGTGATCGATTTTGCGGGCGGCACGGTGGTACATTTGAATGCCGGCATCGCCGGCCTGGTTGCGGCTTATGTGCTTGGCGCGCGCCGCGGCTATGGCAGCGAAAATCTCGCGCCGTATGATCTCACCCTGGCGGTGATCGGCACCGGCCTGCTGTGGGTTGGATGGTTCGGTTTCAATGGCGGGTCCGCGCTCGGCGCTAACTCGCGCGCCGCCATGGCGATCGTATCAACGCACCTTGCCGCGAGCGCCGGTGCTTTCACCTGGATGGCATTGGAATGGTGGACGCGCGGCAGACCGTCCGTGCTGGGAATGATCTCGGGCGCAGTGGCTGGCCTCGGCACGATCACGCCAGCATCCGGTTTCGTGTTGCCGATGCACGGCGTGTTGATCGGAATTATCGCCGGGGCGATCTGCTTCTGGGCCTGCACTTGGCTCAAGCTGAAGGCCGGCTATGATGACTCGCTCGACGTGTTCGGCGTGCATGGCATTGGCGGATTTACCGGCACCCTTCTCGCAGGTGTGTTTGCGGTGGGCGCGTTGTCCGCAAGTCCGGAACTGCCTGGCGGAGTACGCGGTCTGCTTGAAGGCAATCCGCAACAGGTGCTCGCGCAGCTCTATGGCATCGTTGTCACCTTGGTGTGGTCGGGGGCGGTAACGTTCGTGATCCTGAAAGTGATCAGCGCGATTGTGCCGTTGCGCGTGAAACAGGAAGACGAGGTCATGGGTCTCGACGTCAGCCTGCATGGCGAAGCTATTCAATAGAGCCCGTGTCCCCGGATGCGGTGCGGCACGAAGCCATAAGCGCGTTTACGCGCGTCTTCGACGCGCTATGGCGCAGTGGCGCAGCGCTGATCCGAGACCGCCATAGCCCGTTCCTCTGACTAATTTTTAAGCAGGCCCTTTTGCTGGTGGCGCGTCTTTAGGCGCCAACCCGAGGCGGCCACTCCGCCGGCGGGATGTCCCTCTTACTTCACACATAAAATCAATGTTTTAGACTGCTGCCGAGCATCTGGCACGGCGTTTGATTCTATGTCCTCGGCTATGCCTGCGAAGCAAGCTCCGTCGGCTCGGCTCAGTGAACCCGCCCGCACTGCGTGAATGTAGAAAACGGGCTCAAGCGGGGATCGAATCCATGAAAATCGTCATGGCCATTATCAAACCTTTCAAGCTCGACGAGGTCCGTGACGCTCTGACCTCAATCGGCGTGCAGGGGCTGACCGTTACCGAGGTCAAAGGATACGGGCGTCAAAAGGGCCACACGGAAATCTACCGCGGGGCCGAGTATGCGGTGAGCTTCCTGCCGAAGATCAAGATCGAAGTGGCAGTGGACACCAAGCAAGTCGACAAGGTTATCGGCGCCATCACCGGCGCCGCGAAGACCGGACAGATCGGCGACGGAAAAATCTTCGTCTTCAATCTGGAAAACGCCGTGCGCATTCGCACCGGCGAGACCGATACCGCGGCGCTTTAGTAACCCGCACCGCAAACAATACGGACAGGAGTAAAACCATGACGTTGAAGAAATCCTCCCGTGCGGGGCTCGTGGCTCTCGCCTTCGGGATTCTGCTTAGCCTCTTCCTGAGTGTGGCGACGTATGACGCCACTTATGCTCAGGGACAGGCTCCTGCGGCCGCACCGGCCGCCGCACCGCCCGCTCCGGCCGCTCCGCCGCCGGCGTGCGCCAATGATCCAGACCCGAAAAAGGCAGTACTCGAAAAGTGCACGCCCAACTCGGGCGACACGGCCTGGATGCTCACCTCGGTCGCGCTGGTGCTGATGATGACCATCCCCGGCCTCGGCCTGTTCTATGGCGGCATGGTGCGCAAGAAGAACGTGGGCGACACGGTGATGACGAGCTTCGCCGTCACCTGTCTGGTCACGATCCTCTACGCGATCGTCACCTACAGTACGTCCTTCACGACCGGTGGACCATTCCTCGGCGGGTTCAGTCGCTTGTTTCTGCAAGGCATCCTGAGCGACATCTCGACGGGTATCGGCACGCCGAACGGCTTGGCGGTGACCATCCCTGAGACCGTCTACATCTGCTTCCAGATGACCTTCGCCATCATCACGCCGGCGCTAATTGCCGGCGCTTTCGCCGAACGCATGAAGTTCTCCGCCATGCTGTGGTTCATCGGACTCTGGGCGATCCTGGTCTACTCGCCGATCGCGCACTGGGTCTGGGGTGCCGACGGCTTCATGTCGAACGGCAACAATGACGCCATGTTCAAGGTTCTTGACTTCGCCGGCGGCACCGTCGTGCATATCAACGCGGGCGTTGCCGGTTTGATGTGCGCGATCTGCCTCGGCAAGCGCAAGGACATCGGCCCTGGGCACAACATGGTGCTCACCTTCATCGGCGCCTCACTGCTGTGGGTTGGCTGGTTCGGCTTCAACGCCGGCTCGGCTGTCACCGCAGGCATGCAGGCGGGCATGGCAATGACTGTGACCCAGATCGCGACCGCTGTCGCTGCGTTCACCTGGATGCTGGTGGAATGGATGGCGCGCGGCAAGCCGACGGTCATCGGCATCTGCTCGGGCGCAGTTGCCGGTCTTGTCGCCATCACACCTGCATCGGGCTTCGTCGGCCCGGTCGGTTCAATGGC
>DASSLE010000501.1:0-2796 GCA_035689725.1 Pseudolabrys sp. | reverse complement strand
GGGGGAGTCGGTCACTGCGCCAGGCCGATATTATGACGTCAACGTGAACGGTACGCGGACGTTGCTTGACGCGATGGTGCGCGCTGGGGTGCGTTCGATTGTATTTTCCTCAAGCTGCGCGATCTACGGCGAGCCGGCTATCATGCCGATCAGCGAGCGCACGGTACCCAATCCGATCAATCCCTACGGCTTCACCAAGCTCGTCTGCGAGCGAATGATGGATGATTTCGGCAGTGCCCACGGACTAAAATCGGCCAGACTGCGCTACTTTAACGCCGCCGGCGCCGATCCTACGGCTGAGATCGGCGAGGATCACGATCCAGAGACCCATCTCATTCCGCTTGTACTCGACGCGGCTTCAGGCCGAAGGCCCGATGTCACGGTATTTGGAACAGACTATCCAACGCCGGATGGCACCGCCGTACGTGACTACGTTCATGTGTGTGATCTTGCCCGCGCGCATGTGCTGGCGCTTGAGTATCTGCTCGACAATGGCGAGACCATTGCCGTCAACCTCGGTACCGGTCGCGGCGCTTCAGTCCGTCAGGTAGTTGATACGGTGCGCCGCGTTACTGGACGCGAGATCGTTGCCCGCGACGTGTCTCGGCGGGCAGGGGATCCGCCAACACTGGTAGCCGACCCGAAAAAAGCCAGCGAACGGCTGGCTTGGGCACCGCAGTCCTCCGATCTTGGCACCATCATCACTGATGCTTGGCGCTGGCATAATAAAAGATTTGGTAGCGTGTAAAATTCAGCGGCAACGGTTTAGCGATGGACATACAGCGCTTTCTGATTGGGCTCGGATTAATGATCCTGGTCACCGGGGTCATGTGGCCGATTTTGTCTCGGATCGGGCTCGGGCGGTTGCCCGGAGATATCATGTTCCAGCGCGGCGGCACCACGTTCTATTTTCCCCTAGTCACCTGCATCATCATCAGCATAGTGCTGACTGCGCTGTTTTGGCTCTTCAACCGATGACGTCCTAGCATCAGGGAGTGGTACTCGCGGGCGGTTCGGTGGGTTGCGTGTCTCAGCTCTGTCGTTGCATCATAAATAATGGATTCCATCGCTGCCGTATTTCGCAACGTTGGCAAACCGATGGCGATTGAGCGTATCACGCTCGATCCGCCGGGGCCTACCGAGGTGTTGGTGCGCATCGCCGCAGTAGGTCTGTGCCGCACCGATTATCACGTGATGCGCGGCGAACGACGTGTGGCGATGCGGCCAATGGTGCTGGGTCACGAGGCGGCAGGCGTGGTTGAAGAGATTGGCGCTGCGGTTAGTGGTGTAAACGCTGGTGACCACGTAATCCTGACCTTTATCCCTGCTTGTGGAATGTGCCGCTGGTGCCGTCAGGGTTTGCATCATCTCTGCGCTGAAGGTCCACGCATAACCCAGGGGCCGCAGCTCGACGGCACATACCGCCGCCACGATCGCGACGGTGTCGCGGTTGGTGCTTTCTGCATGATCGGCGCATTTGCCGAACGTACTGTGGTTGATCAGGCCTCGGTCGTCGTGGTTGATAAGGACATACCACTCGATCTCGCTAGCCTCGTTGCCTGTGGCGTCCCGGCCGGCGTCGGAGCTGCGCGCCACCGGGCGCGGGTCAAGGCCGGTGAAAGCGTGCTCGTGGTCGGCTGCGGCGGGGACGGAATGAACGTTGTTCAGGGTGCGAAGCTATGCGGCGCCACAATGATAATTGCCGCCGATATCGTGCGAGCAAAGCTTGACTGGGCGCGAGAGTTCGGCGCAACCCACGGAGTCAATGCGCAGGGCGAAGAGCTAACGCGGGCGGTGATAGAGCTTACCAATGGAATCGGGGTCAATCACTCCTTCGTCTGCATCGATCCGCCGGCGACGCTGCTACCGGCATTCCGGGCCACTACCAAGGGTGGCAACATTGTGGTGACCGCACTCACGCCGGACTCTGTGATGGAGATCAACATTCCACCGCTCGAGCTGCTCGTAACCCAAAAGGCGATCATGGGTGCGGTTTATGGTTTTGCCAGCCCGCGGCTGCAAATACCTGAGCTTCTTACACTATATCGTAAGGGTACATTGAAACTGCGCGAACTGATTACTCAAACGTATCACCTCGACGAAATTGATTCTGGCTACGCTGACCTTGAGGCTGGCAAGAATTTGCGCGGAGTCGTGATATTAACTCACTAGGAAATATACTTTGGCTCGAGATGTTTGGTGGTCTTGAAGACGAAAGCCTCGGTTGAGCTCATTGTTTTGGCCCTTCAACCGGTGACGAAGAGCATTGAGAGCGGTGGTCGTGGCAATCAGCAGGACTAATTCTGATCATGTTCGGGTAGCGTCGCGAGGAGATATGAGGAATATAAAATTGAGTGAGGTATCACGACTGGCTATTTCATTTTTTAATTTCCTCGGGCATGGGAACTCTCCCAATCCTCTAATGCTCTTAAGCGCCCGTTGAGCGGGCATGCGGAGGAAGTTCATGAAGGCGGTACTACTGACAAACCACGGCGAGCCGGAGATGCTGCGCTATGGCGAGGCGCCCGATCCGACGGCTGGCCCCGGCGAAGTGGTGGTCGACATTCACGCGGCCAGCGTCAACGCAGCCGATTACAAGGTGCGACTGGGAGGAGGGCGATACAGCCTTAGTCGGTTCCCGCATATCCTTGGCCGGGACTTCTCGGGCGTGATCAGCACGGTCGGAGCGGGCGTCAACGATTTGACCGTCGGGGACGCCGTTTTCGGTGTGACCGACCAAGGCGTTGAAGGAGCCTACGCGGAAAAGATCGCCATCAATGCCGCGATCATCGCCAA
>DASSLE010000500.1:0-4179 GCA_035689725.1 Pseudolabrys sp. | reverse complement strand
GGTTCCAGCAGGTATTATCTCCACAACCGGCGTGGGCGGCCTCACGCTCGGCGGCGGGATCGGCCATCTGACGCGGCAGTGCGGCCTTACCATTGACAATCTACTGGCCGTGGACATGGTTCTCGCCGACGGGCGCTTTGTCACAGCAAACGCCAAGGAGAACTCCGATCTCTTTTGGGCGGTGCGCGGCGTCGGCGGCAATTTCGGCATCGTTACATCTTTTCTCTTCAAGGCACATCCCATTCACACAAACTATGCGGGGCCAATGCTGTGGCCGATGGAAGATGCGACGGAAATCTTGCGTTGGTATCGCGGCGTTATAGCTAAGGCACCTAATGCTCTGAACGGTTTTTTTGCGTTCCTTACTGTGCCGCCGGGTCCACCGTTCCCCGAACACCTGCACAACAAAAAAATGTGTGGCATCGTGTGGTGTTATACTGGGCCGCTTAAGCAGGCGGATCGGGTGTTCAAGCCAATTCGGAAATTTAAGACACCAGCGCTCGATTTTGTCGGTCCCATTCCGCACCCAGCGCTGCAAAGCATGTTTGATGCTCTCTATCCGCCGGGGCATCAATGGTACTGGAAGGCTGATTTTGTACGCCAGTTAAGTGATGAAGCAATTGCGCTGCACGTAAAACACGGCGCAATGCTACCGACCATGCAATCGACGGTGCACCTTTATCCGATCAACGGCAAAGCAGCCTCCGTCAAGAATAATGCAACACCCTGGTCGTACCGTGACGCAACGTGGGCTGGAGTCATAGTTGGTGTAGATCCGAACCCCGCAAACAAGGAACGAATCTCCAACTGGGCGAGGGACTATTGGACTGCGTTGCATCCTTATTCGGCAGGAGGCGCCTACGTAAATTTCATGATGGATGAAGGCGAGGATAGGGTTCGCGCGACATACGGAAAGAACTACAATCGCCTGGCCAAGATCAAGAAGCGCTACGACCCGACTAACTTGTTCCGCGTGAATCAGAACATTGCCCCCGCAAAGTGACCATGGAACTTCGGCGAAGGGTGCCGAGCGGGAAGCAAGCTGATGTCCGCTAATGACCCAAAGCGGACATTCTGAGCCAGTTGATCGGAACTCGTCCAACGCGCCACGATGGGTCAAATCGGCTGTGATTGGGTATTTGATAGATGGCAAAGCGCCATTCTTGTTTATTGCCAAAATTACAGCATGAAAAAAAATTTTACGCGCCCTACGTCTTGCTCGCGCTCGCAGTCGTGGGGATAGCCGTCGCGTTCTATGACGCTTACCAGCTCTATTACGGCCAAGCGCTGTGGTGTCCTCCGCCCGTCAGTGGATGCAACGAGGTCGCGAACAGCTCGTATGCGCGTGTTTACAATCTGCCGGTAGGTTATTTTGGCGTCGAAAGCAGCGGGGGGCAAATTCCGAAATTATCCGCATCACGTTCGGTTTACCTCAACAACAGACGTTAGCGCAGAGGCCACAACTCAACTAATATTGCGTTGCAAGAAAATTGGTTCAATTTGGGAAGGACGAAATGCAAATGATCACATTACGCGCGTTTGCCGCCGTTCTCGCGCTGCTTGCTGTCACGTCGATAGCCAACGCGCAGGGCACTGCACGACTTCGCGGCACGGTCGATCGGATGGAAGGGTCGATGTACGTGATGAAATTGCGCGATGGTACGGAGGCAAAGGTAGCGCTTGCCGAAAATGGGGGCGTGGTCGCGATCATCAAGGCGTCGCTGTCGGATATCAAGCAGGGTTCGTTCGTGGGCGCAGCCGGAATGCCACAGGCCGATGGAAGCCAGAAGGCAATCGAAATACACATTTTCCCCGAAGCGATGCGCGGAACGGGTGAAGGGCACTACCCCTGGGATCTACGACCGCAAAGCACGATGACCAACGGCAATGTCGAGCAGACCGTGGTCGGAGTCGATGGACAGCTGCTGACCCTGAAATACAAGGACGGAGAGAAGAAGATCCTCGTCACCCCCGACACCATGATCGTCACTTATGTGACAGGCGACAAAAGCGAGATCACGCCGGGAACAAAAATTTTCATCTTCGGCGCTAAAAAGCAGGCGGACGGAACGTTTCAGACCCCGCGCATCAATTACGGCAAGAACGGGCTCGGGCCACCGATGTGATTGTGACCATCGCGGGCGATCAACCTGCCGACTTGCCTGTGCTGCAATCCAGCAAATTTGAATTTGTAATCAATCTGAAAACCGCGAAACGGCTCGGCATCGAGATGCCACCCGGGTTGGCTGCCCGGGCCGGCGAGGTGATCGAATAGGTCTGATGTCCGCTTTTGGCACTTAGCGTCATTCGCCGCGACGCACCATTTTGTCCGCTATTGGACCAAAGCGAACAAAGGTGGATTTTGGCCCGCGGCGGTTTGTCCGCTAATGACCCAAAGCGGACATTGGTGCCCCCCAGTGTGCTAATCTGAGACTGTCTTGCGTCTCGGGGCGAAAGGATCGGATGATCATGCATTACTATCGTCTATCGCTCGCGCCATTCGCGCTGGTGGCGACGCTTGCCATGCCAGCCGCGGCCCAGGCTCCGCAATCGTGGACGCAGGTGGGTGGGCTCTCTTGCCAGGTCGACCCGAGTGTCGGCTTCATCATAGTCGGTTACCAGTCGATGCGGTGCCTCTTCACTCCCAACACACCGCAGGAACGCGAAGCCTATGCGGGTGCCCTCAACACCGTGGGTCTGAACGTAGGCATCAGCGCCGGTGGCGTGTTGGGCTGGGCCGTGTTCGCACCGACCACTGGACTGCCCCTCGGAGCGCTCGCTGGCGAGTATGTCGGTGTTTCTGGAGATGTTGGCATTGGCCTGGGTGCAGGCGCGAACGTTCTCCTTGGCGGTTCCAACCGCACCATCGCGCTTCAGCCGATTTCGCTTCAAGGTTCGATCGCATTGAACGTGGTGGCCGGTTTGTCGTCGCTCAAGCTGCGTCCTTTGCCGATGTAATATGCGAAAATGCCTGCTTTCGGTTCTGAGCCTCGGGGGAGGCAATGAGACGGCGCGACAAAACAGGCGGCAAAGCAGTAAAAACGCAACGCCCCAAGACGTTGAAGCGCCGCAATGCAACCGCACGCCGTAGCAGTTCCCTTGCTCCTGGCAAGGTAACAGACGTCGCGCGGCTCACCCGCGAGAGACGTGCGGGTGGCGCCGTTCCTTGAGACGGACTAGGGTCTCCTCCAACGGGGTTTAATTGTCATGCGCCCACTGGTGCGACGAAGCGTGACCTTGTTGGCGATCTATGCGATCGCCCTACATACCGTGCTGTGGGCTACTGTTGCGCCGCATACTGTGTTTGCGGCCATCGACCCGTTCACGGTCATCTGTCACAGCGAAACATCCGCACCTGCCGAACAGGCACCAGTCCACGGCCCACTCGCGCCTCCGGCACACGCGTGCGACCACTGCAATCTGTGCAGCGTCGCCGCACCACCGCTGGCATCCGATACGGCGGTGACTGCTCGCTTCCAGCCTGTGCGGTCATTGCGGGTCCTGCACCCGGCCAATATCGCGCGGCATGATGATATCGCCGCCGATCCCAAGCTCGCCCGAGGTCCTCCGGCTTTCGCGTGACGCAAGCGCCGCCCCGCGCGGCCTCACTATAGTCCGTCATCGCGATACTGGAGCTATTCATGCTCAAGACCTCATGGCCATTGGCCATGCTTGCCGCAGGCCTCGCGGCGTCAACGACGACTGTGCGCGCTCACGAGATTGCCGGTAACCGGTTTTTCCCGGCAACGCTTGCGATCGACGACCCCGGCGTCAACGACGAAGCGGCGCTGCCAACCATTTCAATGTTGAAAACCGGCGACGACCCCTCCTTCAAACAGCTCGACGTCTCGGGCGAGTTCGCCAAGCGCATCACTGAGGACTTCGCCATCTCCGTTGCGCCAACCTGGTCACGGCTCCACGCGCCCGGTGGCCCGACCATGAACGGCGCGCGCGGTTTCGAGAATCTGGAAACGCTATTTAAGTACCGTCTGTTCAAGAATGCCGAACATGAGTTCGTGATGTCAGCAGGCCTTACAGTCGAGTGGGGCGGTAGCGGCGCACAGAGTGTCGGCGCCGAGCGTTTCAACGTCTACACGCCGACGATCTACTTCGGCAAAGGGTTCGGTGATCTGCCTTTCAGCCTGAACTGGGCACGGCCATTCGCAATCACGGGACAAA
>DASSLE010000499.1:0-10228 GCA_035689725.1 Pseudolabrys sp. | reverse complement strand
GTGTCAACGCTGACGGATCATGACTTGCCATAGTCCCTGAGTGCCTTAAGGCGCCCTATTGGCGCAAGTGCCAGCCTCGGCGAATCCCGACATGTGATATTTACTCCTTTGTTGACACAGGGGCTTTTGGGACCTGCGATCATGCGCCGGCGACTGCGGACTTGCCGCACCTGTTCCATCTTGCCTTTGATGGCCGGATCGTCTTCCGTTTGTTTGAATTCTACTTTCAGCTCGCGGAGCGACATTTTCTGCCGGTCGTGACCCGCTGTCGCACGCAGCACCGCCGCTAGGCAGACTTTGCCGGGTATGGTTAATGGCGGGTAAAAATCGGCCGGAAACGAGTTGCGGAGGCAAGCATTACTAGCGTAAATGGCGGTAAATTCGCGGCTGACCGCAAAATGCCACTTTATTTGTGTTAGTATATTTAGCCGAGCCAAATTGGGCGATTCTCACCGACGAGTACCAGCATGAAGAACGGAGCGCTTTGATGTTTGAGACTCTGTTCGGCTTGGAAATGCCGCTGGCCGCCCGGTTCTTCATCGCCTTTTTGATTGTGTTGGCGCTGATCGGACTAACCGCATGGCTTGTGCGGCGCTTTGGCACAAACAGTCTTGGAGCAGCCGCACGCGGACGTCAGCCGCGGTTGGCGGTAATCGATGCGGCCACGGTCGACGGACGCCGGCGCTTGGTGCTGATCCGCCGCGACAATATCGAGCATCTTTTGATGATCGGCGGCCCCACCGACCTGGTGGTGGAACCGAATATCGTGCGGGCGGTCGGGGCGCGCGAGCCTGTGCGCGCTGCTGCTGCCGAACCTGCCGCCCGCCCTTCCCCGGCAGTTGAAAACGGCTGGCCGCTGCAGCCTGCGGGCGAGCCAACGCCCGTCCCGGCATCCCGGCCTCTCCGTTCAACTGCAACTGATGAGCCTTGGCTCCCGCCGGAACCAGGCGCACGTGCGCGCCCGGTTGAAAGCCTTACCAGCCTTGCCGCCGAATTGTCGACCCGTCTGAGCCCGCCTGATCACGGATCGCCAGCCGCACCCAGCGAGCCGGCGCCTCGCGTGCCGCCGATGGCCGAGCCAGCGGCGCACACTGCCGATCACAATCTTGCAGAGATGGCGCAACAGCTCGAAGCTGCATTGCGCCGCGCGCCGACGCCGGAAGGCCGGCCGCCGGTAACCGACCCACTGGCACGGCAACTGGGCGGGACATCGGGCAATATAACCGCGCGTGCACCAGCGCGCGAACTTAAGGCGCGCGTTGAACCGAAATTCGAGGCAAAGCCGGAAACGAGAGTGGAAGTCAAAGCTGAGCCAAAGTTTGACGCGAAACCCGAGCCGCGTGAGCCGGCGACAACGCCTGGCAAGAATCTCTACGAAAATTTGGAAGAGGAGATGGCCAGTTTGTTGAACCGTCCGCCGGGAAAATCGTGATAGTCACTTCCGGCCGAAGACCCGCTCGCAGCATTGGATTGCCAATCAGCCGGGATTTCCTGCTGCGAGCAGATCACCTGATTAGAATTAAGCCCCGCCGGAATGGTGATCAAATGATCGCGTGGCGGATTTTGGCCGAGACCCATTCACTGACAATCACGGTGCCGATGATGACGAGCAGGATCAGGGAGACCTGCGTCCAGTAAAGCTGCGTGATTGCTGCGTTGAGCTCGAGCCCGATGCCGCCGGCGCCGACAAGGCCAAGAACGGTCGACTCGCGGATATTGATGTCCCAGCGGAACACCGAGATGCCCGCAAAGGCGGGTAGCACCTGCGGTACAATTCCATAAGTTGTCACCTGTGCGCCGGACGCACCGGTCGAGCGCACGGCCTCGACCTGGCCCTCGTCGATCTCCTCGATCGCCTCGTAAAGCAGCTTGGCGCAGAAGCCGATCGAGCGCAGTGCGATCGCTATGATGCCGGCAAACACGCCGGGGCCGATGATGGTAACCAGCATCAGCGCCCAGATCAGCGCATTGATCGAGCGAGACGAAACGATGACAAACAGCGCGATCGGGCGCACCACTCTGGCGCTTGGTGTGGTGTTGCGCGCGGCGCAATAGGCGACCGGGATCGCGAGCAGCACAGCTACAATCGTGCCGATGGTGGCAATATTGATGGTGTCCCAGATCGGCCGGCCAAGCACGCGGATATAGAGCCAATCCGGCGGAACCATGCGCACGGCGAGATCGCTCGTTTGGCTCGGCGCGTCCCAGACGAAGGCCCAGATGGTCTTGTCGGAGATGAGTTGGAAACAGCCGACGAACAGGGCGACGGCGACCAGCCAGCCAGCCCATATCATCAGTTGCGTGCGCGGCTCGCGCCGCTGCCAGGTTCGCGCCTGCGCCGGGATTGTCGCCATCATTGCACCCAGCGCCGCAGATAACCGGAGCCGTATTCGCACAGCATAACGATGGCGATGATCACGATGATGATGGCGGCAGCGGAATCGAATTCGTAGCGGTCGAAAGCAGTGTTAAGCGTCGCGCCGATGCCGCCGCCGCCGACAATGCCGATCACCGCGGATTCGCGGAAATTGATATCGAAGCGATAGAGGCCGAGCCCGATCATGCGCGGCATGACCTGCGGCTGCACCCCGTAATTGATCCATTGCAGCCAGCTCGCGCCGGACGCACGCACCGCTTCCGCCTGGCTCGTGTCCATGTCCTCGATGTCTTCGGCAAGCAGCTTGCCGTAGAAGCCGATGGTGGCGAAGGAGAGCGTCACAAAGCCGGCAAAGGGCCCAAAGCCGAACAACTTGACGAAAAAGATCGCGAGAATGACTTCCTGGAAGCTGCGTGAGACCGCCAGCACCGCTCGGCAAAAATAGTAGACTGGCGCCGGCGCGATATTTTTCGCCGCACCAATGCCGACCGGAATTGAAAGCGCGATGCCGACCACGGTCGAAACGACTGTCATCCAGAGGCTTTCTGCGATGCCCTCGGCGATTTCGTCCCAGCGGCTGACGAAATCCGGCGGGAAAAATGCCGACAAGAATGCGGCGCCGCGCGGCAATCCCTCCCACACGCGCGCCCAGTTCACCGGCGTCGTCTGAAACATCAGCGCGAGATAAACCGCAGCCCCGATCGCCAGCGTCCAGCGCAGCCAGGCCGATTTGATCAGCGGCGGTTTTTTCCAGTGGCGGGGCGCGGCGGCGGTAATAGTCATGAGAAGCGACTTGCTCCGCCCATTCCCGCGAAAGCGGGAACCCAGACTTCTTTCCAAGTCGCCCTGATTCCCCGCTTCCGCCGGGACGAGCGTAAAAGAGGCAGCTCTTCAAACATCACGTCAGCCCTGCGAGGCGGTCGCGGTCAGGGCGAGGTACTTCGAACGGCACGACGTTGTCGGCTTCATCATCCGACGCTTCCTCGTCCACCTTGCGGATCGTCGCCGACCAATCCTCCTCGCCGTAGATCGACGTGAGCACCGCCGGCGTAAGTTTGTCGGGCGGGCCGTCATAGACGATCTCGCCGAGGCGCAGGCCGACGATGCGCTCGGCGAACATCTGCGCCAGCATGACGTCATGGATATTGATGATCGCGGATAGCTTGCGCTCGCCGCACAGCTCCTTGATCAGCCGCATGATCTGCCGCGAGGTTTTCGGATCGAGCGAAGCGGTCGGCTCGTCCACCAGCAATAGCTCAGGATTCTGAATCAACGCACGGCAAATGCCGACACGCTGGCGCTGCCCGCCGGACAACTCGTCGGCACGCTTGTCGGCCATGTGGTCGAGACCAACGCGGTCGAGCAGCCGAAATGCTTCGTCGATATCGGATTGCGGAAATCGCCGCAGCCAGCTTTGCCAAAAGCCGACATAGCCGAGCCGGCCGGTGAGAACGTTTTCCATGACCGAGAGCCGTTCCACCAATGCATATTCCTGGAAGATCATGCCCATGCGGCGGCGCGTACGCCGCAATTCCGTACTGCCGAGCTTGACGATGTCGACATCGTTGAGTGCGATCGAACCCGAGGTCGGCTCGACCAGCCGGTTGATGCAGCGGATCACCGTGGACTTGCCGGCGCCCGAAGGGCCGATCAGCGCCATCACCTGGCCATCGGGCACATCGATGTCGATGCCCTTGAGCGCAAGATCGCCCGTGCGATAGCGTTTGGTCAGACCTTTGATGCGCAGCATTCGAATCCCCCGCAGCTGCGCATATCTACTTGCAGGTGTATTTCACACCGTTTGCATCGTCGATTTTGCGGATGACGCTCCAGTCTTTCTTGTAGGTGATCGGGACGAACTTATCCTGACCCTTAAACTCGGCCTGGAGCGAAGAACCTTCCCAGGGGAATGTGAAGAAGGCTTCCTTGATCTTCGCCTGTAGCGCCGGATCCAGATTGTGCGCTAGGCCATAGCCGGTGGTGGGGAAGGTTTCGGACTTGTAGATCGTCCGGATCTTGGCCCTGTCAACGACATTACGCTCGAACATACGGAACATGACTTCGTTGGCGATGGCAGCCGCGTCATAATCCTTGTTGGCGACGCCAAGCACCGAGTTATCGTGCTTGCCGGAGAACACCGGCTCGTAGTCTTTCTTGGCTTCGAGTTTGAATTCGGAGCTGAGCAAGGCGGACGGTGCCTTGAAGCCAGAATTCGAGGTGGGCGAGGTAAAGGCAAGTTTCTTGCCCTTGATGTCAGCCGGCGTTTTGATCGTGCTGTCAGCCGGCACGATGATTTCCATTTCGTAGCCGAAAGTGCCGTCCCTGCCCGCCATGATGGCGAAGGGCACAAACCCCGCGCAATTCACGGCGATTGGATTGGAGCCGGTGTTGAAGCCGGCGATGTGCAGGCGACCGGAGCGCATCGCTTCGATCTCGGCCGCGTTCGACTGAACCGGGAAGAACACGACCTTTTTGCCGGTGACGTTTTCCATATGCTTGATGAAGCCGTCCCACACCTTGGTGTAGACCGCCGGATCTTCGACCGGCGTATAGGCAAAGATCAGCGTCGAAGGATTGACGAGCTGTTTGGGATCGCTCGGCGTATCGGCCACCAGGTCGCCGTCACGATCGCAATAGGCCTTGTCGAGATCGCCGCGCGGACAATCCTGCGCGCGGGGCGCGCCAATTAGACCGCCACCTATGACGAGCGCCACAAAGGCGCTCGCAATGACGCTGCTATGCCGTGCCATCCTTGTTCCCCCTGCGGTTGCCGCTCTACGGGCGGCTCCGGTTAGTCCGCGCAATCATTACTCGACAGCTTAACCCAGGTTTCGGGAAAGCGAAATTGCACCTACTTTCGCGCCCACAGCCGCCGCCAGGGAGCCGGGGCAAGCAATAGCGCGAACAGCAGTAACCCCAGGCTCCCGGCCCATCGGATGCGCTCGCGCGCTCGCACGCGCACTTCGCCCATGACGAATTGCTCGCCTTTGCGCATTTCCCCATACGATTTCAGGAATGAGGAAATACGCGCGACGCTGAAGTCGTCGAGTGCCTGGCCTTGCGTGCGATTGCGCCGTTCTACGTCGTTGAGTTGCTCCGCCTCTCTGCGATAACGCTCGGCGTGTTCGCTGGCATCTGCGAAAGTCGTCGCTTCGGCGCGCGTGAAATACAGCATGCGCAGTGACGGTACAGCATATTCGGCCATATCGATGAGCGGCTGATCCGCGCGCGGCGCCGCCGCCAGCTGCACCGCGGATGCCGTGAGGATTACCGCGCCGACCCAGCGTACGGTTGCGATCATGCTGCGCATTGCCCATTGGCGATTGCCCCGCAAAAACGGGTAGAGCACGCCGGCGAGCGCCAATGATGCACCGAAAGCACAAACCATCGCCGCGCCGGTCGGCAGGTCGAAGACGAATGAGGCGGCGAGACCCGCGGCACTGACGATTGTGCCAACGATCCAGCCGATCGCAAGTTGCCTTGAAAGCGATTCTGCGAACATAACTCCAATGGCAGCGGGAATAATCAGAAACGAAAAAACCAGTAGTACTCCGGCAATCGCAACCGAACTGGTTACTACGATGCCGAAGGTCGCATAGAACACGAATTCCCAAACAAGCGATCCCGCCCGCGTCATATGGCGGCGCAGCAGCCAGTGCAGCAGCCCAACCGCCGCATAGAGCGGAACAATGACGGCAACGTCGTTGAGTCCGCTGGTGAGAATATTTCCGGTCAGGATCTGCTTGAGATGTTCGGCGCCTTGCGGCGCCCTGTCGATAAGCAGGATGGCCGTCGCTGCCGCAACAACGTAAATAACGCCGATCAGCCCCTCTTGCGGCACGCGCGTGCTCCAGGCCCGCGTGAACGCTAACAGCACGGCGGCGAGCAATGTAAATGTGAGCGAATAGCCATAGGTCGCGATGCTCTGAGCCGGATGGCCGAGCATGAATGCCACCGTCGCGCCGAGTGCAGCGATCTGCGCCAGAGCCAAATCGACAAAGATCACTTTGCGGGCAAGCACCTGGATACCAAAATAAGCATGGATGCCGACAAGCGCGACCGCTACCAGGAAAGACGGCCAGAGAAACTGGAGCGCCTCGATCATCTCTTCGCCGCCGCTGATGTGAGGGCTTCGACATTGACGTCGAATAGAGAAATATAGTCGTCGGTCCGCGGCAGCGCGCCGACCGATGTGCCGAGCATCACCACTTTTGCCCCGGCCTTGTTCGCCACGAAAGCAACGTCCCGCTCCGGCTCATGCGGCTCGCGCACGACGATGCGGGCGCCGCGTGTCTGCATGTCGCGGACAATTCCGGCAAGATGCGAGGGGCTCGGCGGCACGCCCGGTTTCGTCTCGATAAAGCCGAGAAAGTCCAACCGGAAGCGGCGCGCAAAATAGGGCCAGCTGTTGTGGTAGGCGACAATCGGCATGGTTTTGAGCGCGCTCAGTTTCGTTTCCCATTCTGCCAGTTTTGCATTCAGACGAGCGAGGAATGCCTGCCGGTTGGCTTCGTATATTGAGCCATTGGCCGGGTCGATCCGCGCCAAGGCTTCAACAATGTTGGCGGTTATGATCTCGGCGTTCTTTGGATCCAGCCAATAATGCGGGTTTCCGCTGCCATGGGCGTGGCCGTCACCGGCACCGACGCTCATCCCGCGCAGCTCCAGTACGGCAATCGCAAACGAGGCGTCGACGTAGGCGGGGCCGCCACGGCTCATTTCCGGCTTGCCGGCCTGTGCAAGCAGTCGATCAACCCACAGATCGTAGTCGAGGCCCACGCGCACGAGCAGGCGCGCTTGCTTGAGGCGCAACATATCCTGCGGCTTGGGCTGATAGTCCTCGGCGTCCATGTTCGGCGGAACGAGACTCACAGCTTCGACCCGGTCGCCGCCCACCGCCTCGGTCAGGCTACGCAGGTCGGTTGTGGTGGTCACGACCCGGACACGGTCCTGCGCAAATCCCGGCGATGCCAAGGCAAACAACGCGACGATCAGGACAGAACGCAACGCCATGTTTCGAAAAGGAAAGGACCGCGGAGGCCGCGGCCCTGTCTTCGCTAGCGTTTGCCGGCGTTGGCGACCCAGATGCTCTTCGGCATGACGCAATGGACATTTTTCTCGGTTTCGGAGACCGCGCCGACCCGGCAATCCATCGCCACGCTGGCGAGCCCATAGGCATCGAGACGCGCGATTTTCTTCTCCGACTCGAGCCACTTGATCATGCCCATCGATGCCTCGTTCATCGCCTTGTTCAGATCGGCATCCTTGACGTGGGAGACGTAATATTTCGACGTCTCCTTTATCGGGCGCTCCATGTCTTCCTTATCGCGCGCATTCTTGGGATTGAGGCAGTGAATGCCTTTCTTGATGTTGACGACTTGCGAGACGCGGCAATCGGAAACGTTGGTCATCAGTTTCTCCGCCTCCGCGGCAGAAACGCCGCGCTGTTCGGAGAGAAACTTGACGGTTTGTGCCTTCACCTGTGCCCAGGCCTTGTTCAGATCTTGGTCAAATCCCATCGTGATCCAGGATTTTTGCGTCTCGATGCGCGGGAAGTCGAGCGGCTTGCCTTTGACTACCTCCACCGTGACGTTGAGCTCTTTGTAGGCCGTCTCGATGGCGGTGAGGTTCACCTCGCCGTTTCCCTGGCCGGCGTGGGAGTCGCCGCTCCATAGCAGCGCACCCGGAACCTGCACGGGAACATAAAGCGTTGTGCCGGCGACGAAGTCACGAATATCCATATTACCCGCGTATTCGCCGGGCGGCACACTCGAGTAGCGGCCAGGTTCCTTGCGCGCGACGCCAAGCGTGCCAGGGAAGGGTCGCACCGGCAAAACGATGCCGGGTAGGAACTCGGTCGTCATGTTATCGAGATCGAGATACATATATTTGACCTGACCGTCCTGATAGACGCTCGGAAACTGGCCAAACATGCCGGGGACGTTGAAGTTCGTCGCGTAAGCGCGCGGAACGATTTTGTTGAGCTGAACTTTGAGCACGTCGCCCGGCTGCGCTTCCTCGATATAGATGGGTCCGGTCAAAGTGTGTGGCCCGCGACCGGGAAAATCGGTACGCAATTTCTTGATTTGCGCGATGGTAACGCCTGGAACCACCTGGTTGTGACTGTGCATCATCGTTTCCATCACGATGGTGTCACCGGAACGGACGCGCAGCACTGGCGGTTGGGAATTGTCGAACCAACCCCATTGCGTGGTCTCGAGCGTGGCCGGCAGCAGATGCACCTTCTTGCCGCCCGGTAAACCCACAACGCGCAGCGCGGGATCGGCAGGTTCGGCGGCGGGATAGCCGGGCGTGGTGATTGTCGCGGTTGGCGGCAATCCCGAAACGGGCGCGGCGGTAGGCGCGGCTGGAGTTGGAGCGGCTGGCGGCGTTTGCGCGAATGCTGCGGTGCCGATGATCAACGCTCCGCAGGCGCCGACTGCGATGCGAGACATGAATGGTGCGTAAGCCATGCGTCCGTCCCCCTTATTTCACGCTCAAGTTTGAAATGGCGAAACGATAGCAACTTCCATGCCGTCCGAATAGTCAGAGGCGTTTCCCCGCCGCTGGCGCAAGGATTCCGACCAGCACGATGGCCGACCACATCCCAAAGATAACCTTCGGGCGATAGCCTGCCCGCGCCATCATGGCTCCGCTGGCAGCGGCTTCGGGAATACCGCCGAGGAACATGATCCCTGTCGGCGCGTTTAGAGAAATTCCACGCCCGTCTCGTTTGACGTCCGCCAGACAATGCGGCAGGGCCGAAGCGAGTAACCACCATCAAACGTTAGACCGAACGCTTCCGGCAGTTCGATTGTGTTTGGAATCTCAATATGAGCACCGACATTCGTAAAATTGCGCACGACACAATCAATCATTGAAGACGAACCAAAAAAGAGCTTCGCGCCTTTGAGGGCGCGCGACCGGCTGGATTTACGACGTTCCTGCATACACGACTCCCGCAAATTGGCTGCAAATTAAAAGGTAAAAATAGGTGATGTCTTAAGCTGAATTGCTGCAGGAAGAGCCGTGCTGAAAGCTTTCGTTAATCAACTTCAGCCCGCTGCGCTTCGTACGCCAGAAGCGTGACGCTAGAGTTGGTCAACGCCCAGGGAGGGATTCACTCGACTACATAACTGGTTACGGCAAACCTTGCGCCCCCACCGCTCGCACGAACACCGTGACCATAAAAGCAACCACCACCAAATGAAAAACCTACAGCGCCCAGGTTGTTCATCGCTTGCTTAAAGCCGGCCGTTGCGGCGGCACTCGCATCCGCCCGCTCGCCGAATACGCTCAGCCACTGACTGAGATCAGAAATTTGTGCAGTTAAAGTTGCCGACCCGGGCGCTAGTTCATAGGCGGCGTCGATCGACCACCACCGATAATATTGTTTGTCACCAGCGCCGGACAAATCGTCGCCTTTCTCTTGCAATAGAAATCGAACGTGCGCTGGATTGATACACGTATTGTTGGCGTCGAGCGCATATTCAAATGTTGGCGTCCCAGTGGTGGTTACCTCGATGCTGGCTGAGACGCTTTTGGCTGCGGCCATGTTACCCGCGGCAGTGACATAATGCACGGAGCCGGGAGCCGATGGAAAATCAAAAAACCAACCGCCCATTTCTCGTGGCGACGGATGCGCGGGCATCCCTGGCGAATAGAGGATCACCCACGCTTGGGCATCCATTGGAACGATGCTCGATCGCAGTGTGGGTGCCGGTGACCCGCTGTCATTGCAGTCTGCATGCAGCAGCAGTCCCAAAATAGGCAATATCACTTTCACCATTAGCCACCATTACCAAGCGGGACAGCTTATCGACTTTTCAATCCGGACATGAATGAAGGGCG
>DASSLE010000498.1:0-4680 GCA_035689725.1 Pseudolabrys sp. | reverse complement strand
TACAATCTTTATTGAATTGGCGGCTTAGGCAGACGGCTTTTGCCCGGCTCCATCGCGAACGTCTGATCGAGGGAGTACCATTCGCCTCTTGCGTCGCTCGCCGGCGCCGGCCCGTCGTGCCGCACATAGTTGCCAACTAGGGCGCGCGTAACACCAAACTGCACATCCGTCTCGAGCTTTTCATCGTCGTTGACATAGACTTGCGAGATCAGCGTTTTGAAGCCTTCCTTGAAGATCAGGAAGTGCAAATGAGCCGGACGGTAATTGTGCCGCCCGGTAGCGCGTAGGAGATCACCGACTGGCCCATCAATCGGAACCGGATAACCGGCCGGTTTGACGCTGCGGAAGCTGAAATGGCCCTGCGCGTCGGTCATGAACTTGCCGCGCAGATTCATCGGTGCCTGCTTAGGATCCTGTTGCTCGTAAAAGCCTTCCGGCGAAGAGTGCCAGATATCGACCTCGGCGCCGGCGATCGGTTTGCCATTCTGGTCTTTGACCCAGCAATTGACGAAAAGCGCCGACCCCGGTGTCGGCGACCGCACGATCGAGGCGCCGCTTTCGGTCCGCGGTGAATTCATACGCCAGAATGGCCCAAGCAAATTGGCCGTGGTCTCCGTCTGCCCCTTGTTGCCGTTATTGAGAAGGCAGATCAGCGTAGAGAAGCCAAGCGAGCCCGACATCAACACCACTTCGTTATGCTTATCGTCGGTTTTTTGGCCGAGCTTGGCGATATACTGCACGGCTTTCTCGAATTCTTCCTCCGTGAGATGTACATCGCGCGCAAACGCGTGCAGGTGCTTCACAAGCGAAGTAAGGATTTCCCGCAAGCGCGGAGGTTGCGTGTTTTTGAAGGCTTCCGTCACCGCCTTGGTGACGTCTTCCTGCCGCTGAATGATCATTATCGCTTCCCGTCTATTGAGCCGCTGACTCGTGGAAGAACTCATATATCTTTCGCGCGGTCTCCGCATTAATTCCAGGAACCTGCGCAAGATCAGGCAAACTCGCTCGCTCAATCGCTTTTACAGTGCCAAAATGGTGCAGCAAGGCCCGCTTGCGGGTCGGACCGATCCCTGGAATCTCCTGCAATCCAGCCTCGCGGATATCTTTCTTGCGGCGTACGCGATGAGAGCCGACGGCAAAGCGGTGGGCCTCGTCGCGCAGCCGCTCGATGAAATAGAGCAAGGGATCACGCGGCGGTAGCTTGAATGGGCCTCGGCCCGCCATGAAGAAAGTCTCGCGGCCTGCATCGCGGTCGGGCCCCTTGGCGATGGCGACGAGCGGCACATCGACATCGGTAACTCCAAGCGAGTTCAGCGTCTCCTGCGCAGCCTTAAGCTGGCCTTGCCCACCATCAATCAGCACCAGGTCCGGCCAGGGCTGATCTTCATCGTCGCCTTTGAAGAGGGCGGTGAGAATACCGCCCACCGTTTTGCGCGGGTTTTCCTCCAGCAGTCGTTTGAACCGGCGCTGCAATACCTCACGCATCATCCCGTAATCATCGCCGGGAGCGAGCTCAGCCGAACGGATATTGAACTTGCGGTACTGGTTTTTGCGAAAACCTTCTGGACCAGCGACGATCATGGCGCCGACTGGGTTGCCGCCCCCGATATGGCTATTGTCATAGACTTCGATGCGGCGCGGCGTACGCGGTAGCGAGAAGGTTTCGGCCAAGGCAGCAAGCAGCTTCTGCTGCGAGGACGTATCGGCAAGTTTCCGCGCCAGCGCCTCGCGCGCATTGGCCAATGCGTGCTGCACCAGCCCCTTGCGCTCACCGCGCTGCGGCATCGAAACTTCCACTTTGCGCTCGCTCTTGGTCGTCAGTGCTTCCGCGAGCAACGCGCGTTCATCGAACTCGTGCGAAACGAGAATGCAGCGCGGCGGCGGCTTGTCGTCGTAGAACTGCGCAAGAAAAGCACTGAGGACTTCGCCTGGTCCAATCGCGCGATCTGCTTTCGGGAAATAAGCACGATTGCCCCAGTTCTGTCCGGTGCGGAAGAAGAAGACTTCCACACACGAATAGCCGCCGGCCTGATGCACGGCGAAAACGTCTGCCTCCTCGATCGTGCGTGGATTGATCCCTTGATGCGATTGAATTGCCGAGAGTGCCGACAGGCGGTCGCGGTAAATTGCGGCACGCTCGAAATCGAGCGCAGCCGACGCCTTGTCCATTTCGCTCGCCAATTGCTTCTGTACCGACTGGCTTCGGCCGGAGAGGAATCCATTGGCTTCTCGTACAAGCTCGGTGTAACCGGCAAACTCGATCTCGCGCGTGCAAGGCGCCGAACAGCGCTTGATCTGATAGAGCAGGCAAGGCCGCGTCCGTGCCTCGAAATATGAATCCGAGCATGAGCGCAACAAGAAGGCGCGCTCCAGAGCATTGATTGTGCGATTGACCGCACCCGCCGAGGCGAACGGCCCGTAGTAATGTCCCGGCCGCGTACGAGCCCCACGATGCTTCAGGATTTGCGGCGCCCAATGGTCGGATGTGATCAGAATATAGGGGAATGACTTGTCGTCGCGCAGCAGTACATTGAACCGCGGTCGCAAGCGCTTGATCAAATTGGCTTCGAGCAGCAGCGCTTCGGTCTCTGTCTTGGTGGTGACGAATTCCAGCGTTACCGTCGCTGCAATCATGCGCGCAATGCGACTGTCATGGCCGGTTGGCCGCGTATAGGCGGTCACCCGTTTCTTGATATTTTTGGCCTTGCCGACATAGAGCACGTCGCCTTGCGCGTCGATCATGCGGTAGACACCGGGAGCAGACGGCGCCAGCTTGGCGAAGCGCATGATCGCGGTACGACCCGCGGCAAGCGTGCCGATCGGAGCGCTTTCAAATTCTATTTCCGGTAGCGAGGACTCTTCGTCCTCCTCGCGCAACTCGCTTGCCGGATCGATGTCTTTATTGGTGCCGTTCATAGGAAACAAGATAATGGGCGCATGTGCACACGCTACTCCACGACTTCGCTGTCGGCAGTGCGCCAGGACAGATGCTGCCCTCCGTCGACGGGAAGCGTGACGCCCGTGACACTTTTTGCCTGCGCCAGATAGAGCACTGCGGCCGCAATGTCGTCGGGCCGCGGCCCGCGCTGAAGCGGCAAACTCTCTGCTTGCGCAGCGAATTGTATATCGGTTTGACGCGCGCTCGGCAGAGTCGGCCCTGGCGCCACCGCATTTACGCGAAGCTTTGGCGCCAACGCCTGCGCCAGCGTGGTGGTGGCCGTATGCAGCGCAGTCTTGCTCAAGGTGTAAGAGAAAAAGCGCGGGTTTGGCCGAAGCACACGCTGGTCAAGAATATTGACGATCGAGGCATCCATGCCCGCTGATGCCTGCGCGGCGAAAGCCTGCGAAAGAAACAGGGGCGCCGCAAGATTCACCGCGACAGCACGCTGGAAGCGCGCGTGCGAGAGAGTTTCGATGTCATCGGGCTCGAATTCACCGGCATTATTGACCAGAAGCGTAAGTTGGCCGAAGGCCGCCGCTGCGGGAACGAGCCCACGCACCGCCTCGTGGTCGGCGAGGTCGGCAAGCACAACGCCGGCACGTCCGCCCGCTCCTGTAATCGCGGCTGCAAGTCTCTCGGCATCCTCGCGCGAATTGTTTGCGTGCAGAACAACCCCATAGCCTGCGCGCGCCAGCGTGAGCGCGATGGCCGCGCCAATGCGGCGGCCTGCGCCAGTGATGAGCGCCGTGCGCGGCGTTTTTTTTGTGGTGTCGTCCGCCATCCCAGCAATCCGTGCAGTTTGTTTTACTTGCTGGCGCCTCGGACTGCCACCGCGCCGGCCCCGCGCGGGCCTTGCCGCTATATGCGGGCAAGGCGCACATGGTTAATAAATGCTAAGAAAAACGCCTAAAAATAAGGATTCTTTAAGGGTACCCGCCGCGGATGCTTAGCGATTCATGACCATTTAACCTAAAAGGCCCGATAAATCCTCCACGAAAATATCGAACTGCGCCGATGCAGCGGCGTGCCCGCTCCATGTTTTGCGCGTCCGTATCACGCAAGCGGGAGCGGAGTTGAGTGGAGTAAGATGATGATGAAGAAGAGGGCCCTGGCGATCTCTGTGGCGATCGCAACAGCCGCCGCAAGCTCGGCGGCAGCGGCCGATCTCCCGCGTGGTCCGGCACCTTACTATCCACCACCCGCCAGCATCTATAACTGGACCGGCCTATATGCCGGTCTCAACCTCGGCTACGAATGGGGCAAGGTCACGAACAGCAGCATCGATCCGGGCGGTGTCGCTGGCGGAGGCCAGATCGGTTACAATTGGCAAATTGGACAGTTCGTTTTCGGCGCCGAAACAGATATCCAGATTAGCGGAGCCGACGATACTTTCGCCCCGTACAAATTTTCCAATCCATGGTTTGGCACCCTGCGCGGCCGTGCCGGCTTCGCGATCAACAACGTGCTGTTGTTTGGTAGCTTGGGTCTCGCCTACGGCAACCTCAAAGGCGAGTTTCTTGGAATCGACGAAAGCAAAACGCTCGTCGGTTGGGCCGGCAGCCTTGGCATGGAAGTCGGCTTTACACCTAACTGGTCCGCGAAAGTTGAATATCTCTACATGGATCTCGGCAGCCGCGCCTACACAATCACTGGTGTCGACAATGGGCTGCAGGCAAGCTATCTGCGCCTTGGCGTGAATTATCATTTTTGACGCCTTCACGCGCACGCATAAAAACCCC
>DASSLE010000497.1:0-3646 GCA_035689725.1 Pseudolabrys sp. | reverse complement strand
TCGTGTTGCAGGAGCCGGTCGGCGTGGTTGCGGCTTTCACGCCCTGGAATTTTCCGACGCTAACGCCAGTGCGCAAGATCGCCGGCGCGCTTGCCGCCGGTTGCTCGCTCATCATCAAGGCCTCGGAAGAAACACCGGGCGGCTGCGTCGAGTTGGTGAAATGTTTCGCTGACGCCGGCTTGCCGGCGGGCGTGCTCAATCTCGTGTTCGGCGTGCCGGCCAATGTTTCCGAACATTTGATTCCAGCCAAGGCCGTAAAGAAGATTTCCTTCACCGGTTCGATTCCGGTCGGTAAGCATCTCGCTGGTCTCGCTGCAAAAGGAATGAAGAAAGCTACCATGGAGCTTGGTGGCCATTCACCGGTCGTTGTATTCGCTGACGCCGACCCGGAGAAAGCCGCCGACACCATTGCCGCGTTCAAATACCGCAACGCGGGCCAGGTTTGCATTTCTCCAACGCGTTTCTACGTGCAGGAACAGTCCTACAACAAATTCCTCGCGCGCTTCACCGAATACGCCAAGGGCCTCAAAATGGGTGACGGACTGGAGAAGGGCATCACCATGGGCCCGCTCGCCAATCCGCGCCGGCTCGATGCCATGGAATCCTTCGTCAATGACGCCAAGAGCCGTGGCGGCAAGATCGCTACCGGCGGCTCGCGTCACGGCAATCAGGGCTTCTTCTTCCAGCCGACGGTGATTACCGACGTGCCGGACGATGCCAAGATCATGACCGAGGAGCCATTTGGTCCGGTTGCGCCAATCGTGCCCTTCAAGACCTTCGACGAAGTGGTCGAGCGCGCGAACTCACTGCCCTACGGGCTTGCGGCATACGCGTTCACCTCGTCGGGCGCGACCGCAACGGCGATTGGTGATTCCATTCAGTCCGGCATGGTGGGCGTCAACAGCGTTGCCATCTCGACTCCAGAGACGCCGTTCGGCGGCATCAAGGAATCGGGTTACGGCTCAGAAGGCGGCATCGAAGGTCTGCAGGCGTACATGAACACGAAGTTCATTTCGCAGGCGTAAGAGCAACTCCGCTCATTCCCGCATAAGCGGGAATCCAGCCTTGCTTTCTGGGTCCCCACTTTCGCGGGGACGAGCGATTTACTTTCCGGCCATCCCCTTCCGGCACGCTTCCCACACCTTCGCAGGTGTGGCCGGCATGTCCATGTGGTCGGCGGCGCCGTTGGGAATCGCGTTTGAAATCGCGTTCATCACCGCGGCAATCGCCGCCGTGGTGCCGGCTTCACCTGTGCCCTTCACGCCAAGGGGATTGCTCGTCGCCGGCACCGAGTGCACCGCCTCGCGCAACTCGAGCGGCATGGTGTGTGCGTGCGGCATGCCGTAGTCCATGAACGAGCCGGCCAGCAATTGCCCGCTGCCGGGATCATAGACCGCATTCTCGACCAACGCCTGGCCCAGTCCTTGCGCAATGCTTCCATGCACCTGGCCTTCCACGATCATGGGATCGAGCATCACGCCGGGGTCATCGACGGCGGTGTAGGTGACGAGATCGACCGCGCCCGTATCAGGATCAATTTCCACCTCGGCAATGTGGCAACCGTTCGGAAACGTCAGTGGCGTCTCGGTCTTTTCTTTCGTGTCGAGGTTTTCGCCAATCTCCTTCGCGCGTTTTGCGGTCTCGAACAGCGAGATTTTGCGGTCGGTGCCGACCACTTCGAAATTGCCGTTGCGGTATTGAATATCAGCTTCCGAGGCCTCCAGTAACGCGGAGGCCACCTTCTTACCCTTCGCCAACAGGACATCCGCCGTGTGCACAATCGCGTTCCCGGCACACATCGCCGAGCGCGAGCCGACCGAGGCGAATCCGGTCAGTCCCTGCGCAGTGTCACCATGGCGGTGCTGTATTTTCGCCGCATCGATGCCGAGCTTGCTGGCAAGCAGATACGGAAAAACCGTGGCGTGACCCTGGCCGGTCGATTGCACGTTACAGCCAAGGATCAGTTGGTCGCCGCCGGGAAACGAAACGGACGCCTGCTCCATCGGCAGCGCTCCGGCGTGCTCAAGCATGCAGGACACGCCAATGCCGCGTAGTTTCTTTCGTCTCGCCGATTCACGCCGTCTCTTGTTGAAGTTGCCGAAATCGGCGACCTCCAGCGCCTTGTCCACAATGGCCGGGAAATCGCCGCTGTCATACGTATTAATCGGTGTCTTGAACGGCATCGCCGATGCCGGGATGAGGTTTTTCTTGCGCAGCCTGACGGGATCGATGCCGGTGACGCGCGCGGCTTCCTCGACCACACGCTCGAGCGCGTAGTTTGCCTCCGGCCGTCCCGCGCCGCGATAGGGGCCAATCGGAATGGTGTTGCTGAAGTAGCAGGCAACCGAAGCGTCTACCTTCGGAATCCGGTACATGCCAGGCAGGCAGCGCGCGAAATTATTGGTGTTGATGCCGACACCCGCGGTGCTCACATAGGCGCCCTGGTTGCACAGGTGCCGCATGCGCAGCGCCAGGAATTTTCCCTTCTCGTCGATTGCGAGTTCGGCCTCAGTGACGGTGTCGCGTGCCTGTGTGTCGGTGACAAAAGCCTCCGAGCGCGTCGACTGCCAATGCACCGGCTGGCCGAGTTGGCGGGCGGCCACCAACAGCGCCGGATATTCCGGGTACACCGGCGTTTTCATGCCAAAGGCGCCGCCGATATCCTCGGTGATCACACGCAGCTTTTCGTTCGGCACGCCCATGATGGCGGCAGCTTGGCCTCGCAGCGAGTCGGCGCCCTGCGAGCAGGCATAAAGCGTGTAGCTGTCGTTCGCCTTGTCATAGACGCCGGTGGCGCCGCGCGTCTCCATGGAGGCGACCACCATGCGCTGGTTGGTCACGCTCACCTTCGCCACGTGAGGCGCCTTTGCGATGATCTCGGCCACCTCGCGCTCGTTCCGTTCGTCGGGCACAGGCCCTGGCCAATCGACACAAAGATTTCCGAGCGCTTCCGGATAGAGCTGCGTCCCGCCATTTTTCATGGCGTCGCGCAGTTCGATCACTGGCGACAATTCCTCATATTCAACCTGCACGAGGTCAACGGCGTCCTGAGCGGCTGCTGTCGTCTCCGCGACCACCATCGCGACCGGATCGCCGACATGCATCACTTTCTCACCCGCCAGCGATGGCCGAAACGGCATGATCATCTTGGCACCATCGCGGCCCGGTACCGGCGGATGGCGCGACACGCTGCCCACATTCGCCGCCTTCATATCCTCGGCAGTGAGCACGGCCAGCACCTTCTTCGCCTTGCGTGCGTCTTCGGTGTTAACCGAAATAATGCGCGCGTGCGCGTGGGTAGACCGTACGAAAGCGGCATATGCAGTATTGGGCAGACGAAGGTCATCCATGAAGCGGCCGGCGCCGCGCACCAGGACATCGTCCTCGACACGTGGGGTGTGCTTCGTGCGGGCGGGGCTTGCTGTCATGAGAGGTCCGGAAATGCCCTTGTGGGGTCTCGTTTATAGCTCAAAGGAAGGGTGACGACAGGGGCTTGCGTCAACGTGCCGGCTGCGGCACTCAGGCGCTCCTTGCCGCGCGACGTGCGGCGCCTTTCGGGTGGTGAAATGAGCAAAGTGCGGACGATTGATACCCATACGCATGTGTTGACCGAAGAAACCGCCGCGCTGCTGCGCAAGGAAGCGCC
>DASSLE010000496.1:0-15503 GCA_035689725.1 Pseudolabrys sp. | reverse complement strand
GCCGTCGCCACGGCCAGCAAACACGTAGGGATTTTCTCCTAGCCTCGGTTGCGTCGCGATGATGCTGAGCGCCTGCGGCGGCAATATAAGCGTCCCGGCGTTGCCCTTTTCCCGCTCGGCCGTCGCGATGGTCCATGTGCCATCGAGACGGACATCGGCCCACTTCATGGTGGCGACCTTCTCGCGGCGCTGTCCGGTGAGTAGCAATAACCGGATGATGGCTCCGAAGGCACCGTTGACCTCGGCCTGCTTCCAGACGAGCCGAAGTTCATCGTCATCGAGAACGCGCTTGCGCGCCCTGGCCTTGGGGTCGATGCGGCGCATGCCGCGCACGACTGGCGACACGTAGTCATCGACTCGACCGGCATGCCAATTTGTGATGCCGCGCACGATCGCCAGCGCCGCATCGGCCTGCGGGCTGCCATGATTGTCCTCGACCAGATCGAGCAGACTGGTGATGTCGCTGCGTTTGATGCCGACAAAATCGCGATCCGCCCAGTGTGGGTAGATATATTTTTCGAGAACGCGCCCGATCTCGCTCGCGCTGCGCAGTTTCTTTTTCTCGACATGACGCTTGATCCAGTTTTTTGCAACGGCCTTGAACGAATCCGGCTTGACGGGCGGCGGCTCGACCGCTGGCTTCCCTGCCTTGATGCGCTTGATTGCCTCACGCGCCTTGTCGCGAGCCTCGTCGACGCTCAGTACGTCGGCGGCGCCGATATTGGTCCAGATCTGCTTGCCGTACGGATCGCGGGCCACCGTGACGAACGACTTGGCACCGGATGGCTGCACCCGAACGTAATGGCCACGCAATTCCGGATCCGGGAATGCGTAGCGTTGCGACCTCGGCTTGAGGGCGGCGACGCCCCGGTTGGTGAGTGTCCTGCGCATGGTCGAAATCCCTATGGGCTAACAGCCGGCTAACATCAGCCAAATGTAAAGCCGGATAAAACCGGCTAATACTGGGCTAACATCTATGGGCATTTCCGCGCTTTTGCAACTTCAGCTTTATCCGGTTTTATCGGGCTATACCCGTTATACGCTGATAGATAATAAGATCGAAACTAGGCGTCCGGTCATTGCCGATAATGGCGCTTAGTAAAGCATGGGCTTGGCCGCGGTGGTTGGTGGTTGAAAAAATGGTCGAGCGCGGGGGCGAGCGCCTGCTCGCTGCGGGTTGACGACGGTGCGATAGCGGATCGTTTTGGCGAGATCATCCTCGCTCAAAGTCCGTAATGGCTGATGCGTTCATCTTCAGTGCGACGCGCCATACGCAACTGCCTGAAATCGTCGTGGAGCGTCGCGGCGAGACTCGGTGGGGCTTCGCCTTGACCAGTGAAACGCCGCATCCAGATGCGGTCGCCAACCAACAGATGGTTAAGGGTGCCGTGCAAAGACTTAAAGAAGGCACCGCGATCGGTACGATAATCTCTATCCGCTATCTGTGCAGCCGCGTCATAGAGGCGTTCGTTGCACCATGCATTGCAGCCGGCGAACATCCGACCAGCATGCTGCACTCAGACCCAGGCCTCCGGTCGGCCGATCTTGCCGTCCGAAAGTCCCACCGGTATAAGCGCGCGGCCCGACTTCTCCAATGAAACTCCGTGAACTTTCCGATTGCTCTCAGTGAAGGAAGATCCGATGGCGATCGAACGCACCTTTTCGATACTCAAACCCGACGCGACCGAGCGCAATCTGACGGGCGCCATTAATGCCATTATCGAAAAGGCAGGTCTGCGCATCGTTGCGCAGAAGCGCGTGCGCATTTCCCGGGAGCAGGCAGAAAAATTCTATGCCGTCCATCGTGAACGGCCATTCTTCGGCGAGCTGGTCGATTTTATGACGTCCGGGCCTGTCGTTGTGCAGGTCCTGGAAGGCGATAACGCTATCGCGAAATATCGTGAGGTCATGGGCGCAACCGACCCGGCCAAGGCTGCCGTCGGGACGATCCGTAAAACCCATGCAAAGTCGATCGGCGAAAATTCCGTGCATGGATCGGATGCGCCTGAGACGGCTATCCGGGAAATTACGCAGTTTTTCTCGGAAAACGAAATCGTCGGCTAGGCGGCCAGGGCGGCATTGCGTCGCGCTTTCGCTGCTGGTACCTCCGTTAGGGCGGTCGACTGACGTTTGGCGACGGAACCTGGGAGCGAACTGTGGACGCCGTGATATCCGAAATGATGCGCCCGACATTCTGGCTGGCCGCGCTGCAAATCATGGGAATCAATATTCTCCTATCCGGTGACAATGCGGTCGTCATTGCGCTTGCCGTCCGTGCGCTTCCGCCCAAAGAGCGGTTCTGGGGCATGGTTCTTGGCGCTGGCGCGGCCGCAGTCTTGCTGATTGTGTTTACCGGCATCGTCGCAACTTTAATGAAATTACCCTACCTCAAACTCGCTGGCGGGCTTGCGCTTTTCTGGGTCGCCATCAAGCTCGTGTCGCCGCAGGCGCACGATTCTGAAGACACGCCCGAAGCAGTTGAGGACTTGTGGCGCGCGGTCCGCGTAGTCGTCGTCGCCAATATCGTGATGAGTCTCGACAACGTCATTGCGGTCGCGGCGGCTGCAAAAGGCAATTATCTCTTGCTCGGGCTTGGCCTCGCGGTCAGCATCCCGGTCGTCATTGCTGGCAGCGCTTTGTTCCTGGCCATCATCGAGCGATTCCCGATCGTGGTGTGGGGGGGAGGGGCGTTGCTCGGTTGGATTGCGGGCGGCTTATTGCCGGAAGACCCCATCATTGCGGAACATTTTTCGGAAGCGACGGCGGAGACACTGGAAGTAGTTTGCGGGATTGCGGGCGCCATCATCGTCGTCCTGGTGGGCATGTATATGGTAAAATCAAGTCGGCTGCGGGAAGAGGAAGCGTAGCTGCCCCCTTCAAGTTAAGAAGGCGATTGCGCGATGAACAAAACGGTGCGGAGCGTCAATTCGGCCGTTCGCATCGGAGCATCTGCCTGCCCACATGATTGTCCGTCGACTTGCGCGCTCGAGGTTGAGCTTCTCGACGAACGCACCATCGGGCGCTTGTACGGCGCAAAGGATAACGACTACACCGCGGGCGTGATCTGCGCCAAGGTCGCGCGCTACGCCGAGCGCGAGCATCACGCCCAACGTTTATTACATCCTCTGCGGCGCAAAGGTGCAAAAGGCTCCGGCGAATTCGAGCGGATATCGTGGGATGACGCGCTCGATCTCGTGGCTGAAAAATTACTTCAGGCCGAGCAGTGCCACGGCGCCGAAAGCGTGTGGCCCTATTACTACGCCGGCACGATGGGCCTGGTAATGCGCGATGGCATCAACCGCCTTAGGCACGTCAAGAAATATTCCGGCTTCCATTCGACCATCTGCGTCAATCCCGCTTATGCTGGCTTTGCCGCCGGGGTAGGGCGAATCGCCGGCGTTGATCCGCGCGAAATGGCGAAATCCGATCTGGTGGTGATCTGGGGCACCAATGCGGTGAATACCCAGGTCAATGTGATGACCCACGCCGTTCATGCGCGGAAACAGCGCGGTGCCAAGATCGCAACGGTCGACATCTACATGAACGAGACGATGGAGCACGCCGATTTACCGGTGCTGGTGAAGCCCGGGACCGATGGCGCGCTAGCCTGTGCGGTGATGCATTGCCTTTTCCGCGACGGCAAGGCCGATTGGGACTACTTAAACCACTACACCGATGCACCGCGCGAACTCGAGGCGCATTTGCGCTCGCGCGACCCTGAATGGGCCTCGGCGATCACGGGAACGCCGGTCCGGACCATCGAGGAATTCGCGCGTCTGATCGGCGAGCGCAAGCGCGCCTTCTTCCGGCTCGGCTATGGCTTCTCGCGTTCGCGCAACGGCGCAGCCAACATGCATGCGGCAAGCTGTATCCCGGCGGTGACGGGGGCTTGGCAATATGAAGGCGGCGGCGCTTTCCACATCAGCGCCGATATATTCCAGCTGAGCAAGTCATTGATCGAAGGGCTCGATGTCTGGGACCGGTCCGTGCGCATGCTCGACCAGTCACGCATCGGTGCAATTTTGACGGGCGAGCGCGAAGTATTGCAAGGCGGCGGCCCTGTTCACGCGCTCATCATTCAGAACACCAATCCACTCTCCGTTGCGCCGGACCAGAACAAGGTCAAGCGGGGCTTCGCGCGCGAGGAGCTGTTTGTCTGTGTGCATGAGCAATTCATGACTGAGACGGCACAGATGGCGGATGTGGTGCTGCCGGCGACCACCTTTCTCGAGCACGATGATATTTATCGCGGCGGCGGCCATCAGTATCTCATTCTCGGGCCCAAGCTGGTTGAGCCGCCAGGTGAATGCCGCAACAATCACGAGGTAATGTGCGCGCTCGCCAAGCGTCTCGGCGCTGAGCACCGCGGTTTCGGAATGAGCCCGCGCGAGTTGATCGACCAGATGCTGCGGATCTCAAAACGAGGTACGCTCGCCGAGCTGGAAGCCAACCGCTGGCTCGATTGCCAGCCTTCTTTCCGGCAGTCGCATTACTTGGATGGTTTTCCCTGGTCAGACGGGAAGTTTCGCTTCAAGCCGGATTGGCCGAATGTGCCGTTCCGCAGCCCATACAAGAGCGGACCCGTCGAGGAAATGCCGCGGCTGCCGGACCACTGGACGTCGATCGAGCAGTCGGACGCCGAGCATCCGTTCCGGCTCGCGACCTCACCGGCGCGCGGATTTCTCAATTCAACGTTCAACGAAACTCCGACCTCACTCACGCAAGAGCATCGGCCGACCGTGATGATCCATCCCGACGACGCACGGTCTTACGGGATCGGGGATGGCGACTATGTAGTGCTTGGGAACAAGCGCGGCGAGGTACGCCTGCACGCAAAGCTTTTTGCGGGCCTACGGCGCGGAGTGCTGATCGCCGAATCGATCTGGCCGAATTCAGCCTATGCCGATGGCTGCGGCATCAACACGGTCACTGGCGCCGACCCGATCGCGCCGTACGGGGGCGCGGCCTTCCACGACAACAGGGTGTGGATACGGAAAGCGCACGCGGATTAATACCGCGCGCGCTTCTTAGTTTTGGTGGCCTATAGTTCCTTGCCGATCATCCGATCGACCGAGTACGGGCCGCCGCCGCGCATAGCGATCGCGAACAGTACAACCCCGATTAGCAGAACGTATTCGTATCCGCCGCCGCCAGCGGCATAACCTTTAGAAAGATGGACAAATAGCAAGGCGATGGCCATCTCAATTGCAAGCGCGGCGGCGAAGAACCGCGTGAATAGGCCGATAATGAGGCAGACGCCGCCAACCGTTTCCAGAATTATGGCGGCGTAGGCAAACCCGAGTGCCGGTTCAAGGCCATTCTTCGCCATGACGTTGGCCGCCACCGCGGCGGCTCCGATTTTAAATTTTGCCGAGACGTGCATCAAAAACATGATGCCGACGACTACGCGGACCAGCGTATATGCGACCCGACCGGCTGGCGCATAAAAATCCGCAAGACCAGGATAAATCAGTTTCATCTCTCCCTTACCGTTCATGGTGTCTCCCCTTTTGATTATCGCGCCGCTCGCTGTGGCGGCGTCACCCATGCGCTGACGAAAGACTATAACACCGGAACAGGTAAAGGTATTCAATCGCCTGTGCTAAAGGTATTCAATCGCCTGTGCACTGCAGCGTGGATTCACCTAGGTAGGATCGGGCACCAGATTTTTCGTATCGGGCACCGGAACGCCATCGATCAGGCAGCGGCCGTCGACAACCTGCACGCGGCCTTCCACCAATAATTTGAGTGCCAACGGATAGATGCGGTGCTCAACCTTGAGCACGCGCGAGGCAAGCGTTTCTTCCGTATCGCTGTGGCGCACTGTCACTGCCCCCTGGGCAATGACCGGCCCGGAATCCATTTCCGGCACCACGAAGTGCACGGTAGCGCCGTGAATCTTGGTGCCGGCTTCGAGTGCACGCTTGTGCGTATCGAGACCCTTGAAAGCAGGCAGCAGAGCAGGGTGGATGTTGAGTATGCGCCACTGCCATTTTTTGACGAAATCGGCCGAGAGCAGCCGCATGAAGCCGGCTAGACAGACAAGATCGATGTGTTGCTTTTCAAGCGTTGCTTGCAGCACGCGCTCAAAACCGGCGCGATCCTTGCCGAATACCGTGTGATCGACGACTTCGGTAGCAATGTTAGCGGCGTGCGCAGCCAAAAGGCCGCCGGCATCCGGCCGATTGGAAACGACCAGCACGATCTCGGCGGGATAACTTTTGTCCTTCGCAGCCTCAATGAGCGCAGCCATGTTGGAACCGCGGCCGGAGATGAGCACGGCGACGCGCTTGCGGCTCATGCCTCACCCAAGATTGAGGTTGCCGTTGTAAACGACGCGCGCATCGTCCGACGCTTTGATCACGCTGCCTAGAGTCACTGCTGTCTCACCCGCGCGAGTAAAAGCGCTCGCGACAGCGCCGGCCTCTTTAGAAGAGGCGACAACGATCATTCCAATACCGCAGTTGAAGGTTCGCAGCATTTCATTCTGCGCAATGTCGCCTTCGCCCGCGAGCCACCGAAACACTGGCGGCACCGGCACGCGTGAGAGGTCGATACGCGCGCCGAACCCTTTGGGTAAGACGCGCGGGATGTTGTCTGGAAATCCGCCACCGGTGATATGTGCAAGACCTTTCACCGCCTTGGTCTCCCGGATCGCGGCAAGGCACGCCTTCACATAGATGCGGGTGGGCGCAAGGACCACTTCGCCGAGACTTTGGTCGGCTACGAACGGCGCGGGTGCGGTCCATGACAGTCCCGTTTTTTCGACCACCTTGCGCACGAGCGAATAGCCATTGGAATGCACGCCGGACGACGCAAGGCCGATAATAACGTCACCTTCCGCAATATTGGCGCGCGGCAGAAGTGCATCGCGCTCTACCGCGCCGACCGCGAAGCCGGCAAGGTCGTAGTCGTCGTCTTGGTACACACCCGGCAATTCGGCGGTTTCGCCTCCGATCAACGCGCATCCAGCCTCGCGGCAGCCGACACTAATGCCCGCGACCACAGCTGCGCCGATCTCCGGTTCCAGCTTCCCGCAGGCGTAATAGTCGAGGAAAAAAAGCGGTTCGGCGCCTTGCACCACAAGGTCGTTCACGCTCATCGCGACCAAATCAATGCCGATCGTATCGTGACGGCCGATTTCGACCGCGACTTTCAGCTTGGTGCCGACGCCGTCAGTTGCCGCGACGAGGACCGGGTCGCGGTAGCCTATCCGCTTAAGGTCGAACAACCCGCCAAAGCCGCCAATCTCGGCATCCGCACCGGGGCGCGCAGTGGCACGCACCAGCGGCTTGATCAACTCCACCATTCTGTTGCCAGCATCGATATCAACACCGGCTTGCGCGTAAGTGAGACCGCCCCGTTTTTCTGCCATCATGGGTCCTCGTCCGGCCGGGGTCGTACGTTGGAATCGAAAGTCGCGCAATGGTCCGAGCGCGGTTATACTCTACCGATGGAATTGGCGTGTTTCCGGCGCTCGGGGCCGGACCGCTTCCGCGAGCCGGGATTGCCTTGAGTATTCCAAATCTCATTACGCTGGGCCGCATTCTGCTGGTGCCGGTCGTGGTCTGGGCGATCTCCACGCCCGGCGCCATGTGGATTGCCTTCGTGCTGTTTGTGGCGGCCGGCGTGAGCGACGCGGTCGACGGCTTCCTGGCCAAGCGCTTCGCCATGACTACCGAGCTCGGTGCCTATCTCGATCCGCTCGCTGATAAGGCGCTGATCGTTTCGATCTACCTGACCCTTGGGATCAACGGGGATATCCCGCGTTGGCTCGTCATCCTGGTGGTGTCGCGCGATATCATGATCGTCGGAGCGTTCATGCTGTCCTGGTTGATCGGTAGCCCGCTTAAGGTCAAGCCGCTGCTCGTGTCCAAGCTCAATACAGTGGCGCAGATCGTATTCGCGTGCCTGGTGCTCGGCACTCTTGGCTTCAACTATGAACTACCGACGCTTACGTTGGTGCTCATGGGGCTGGTCGCTGCTTTGACATTATTGTCTGTCGCTGCCTATGTGGCCGAGTGGGTGCGCCACATGAATTCCGCGGCCGCGAAATCGTGAGCCGACGAACCGCACCGCGTTTACAGCACGCCTCAGCCGCGGACAGCGACGTTTCCACCGCCAGTTCACCTTCTGCCTGGCGGCGCTATTTTTATTCGTACTTGCATTTTGGCTGCTCGCCTTCGGGTATCTTTTGGGCTTTGTCGGGTTTTTGGTTGCTGTGCCGCTTGCTGCCACGATAGGCGTGCAGTCGCGTTTTGCGCTGCGTCGCTACCTTCAAGGTTCGTTTTACACCGGTGAGAATTCGGATTGACGGCATGAATGGCTCATTCGCCCCGCGGCAGCTCGCGCTTGCGCTCGATCACTCCGTCAGTTTTGCGCGCGAGGACTTTCTAACCGGCCCGTCAAACATTGCAGCGCTCACCTTGATCGAGCGTTGGCCTGACTGGCCGGACCGGATTGTCGCTCTCATCGGCCCCGAAGGCTCGGGTAAAAGCCATCTTGCCACGATCTGGGCAGAGGCAGCAGGTGCGCGCGTATTGTCGGCGAAGCTATTGTCCATCACCGATGTGCCCGCAGCGCTTGCGACCGGCGCGCTGGTCGTCGAGGATCTGGAAGCCGCCGATCTCAATGAGCAGGCGCTGTTTCATCTCATAAATCTTGCGCGAGAAGAGGGCGCGTACGTCCTCTTTACAGGACGTTTGGTGATGGCAGACTTTCCGGTCACAATTCGCGATCTTGCTTCGCGATTGCGAGCAGTACCGGCAGTCATGCTCATGCCACCTGACGACGCACTCTTACGTTCGCTTCTGGTCAAGCTTGCAGCCGATCGCCAGTTGGCGCTTGACGAGCCTTTGGTGAGTTATCTCGTGAACCGGATTGAGCGCTCATTCGCGGCTGCCCACGCTGCTCTCCAAAGACTCGACGACGAAGCAATGCGCCAGCATCGCCCGGTAACGCGGGCGCTCGCCGCCGAACTGTTTCGTACTCCTTAACGCAGATATGCCAGGCTTGACGGAATGGGCCGCTAAGGCGCGAACTGTCATCCAGCGGCCACTATTGTCGGCTACGGCCCTCACGTTATAGGCTTTTTTCAAATGGCAGATCGCGCACAAGCTGTTGCCCCGGTTGACGAAATCGATCCGGCCACCAACCGCGTCGATTCAGGTCCGGCATCTGCGCCCGTATCGACCCCAACTTTACGGACAAGCCCGGAACGGTTCATCAATCGCGAGCTATCATGGCTCCATTTTAATCGGCGAGTATTGGAAGAGGCCAGCAATGAGCATCACCCGCTGCTCGAACGCGTGCGCTTCCTGTCGATCTCAGCAAACAATCTCGACGAATTTTTTATGGTGCGGGTCGCCGGTCTCAAAGGCCAGTTGCGGCAAGGGATCCTGACACAGAGTCCGGATGGGCTAACCCCGTCTGAGCAACTGACCCGCATCGGAGACGCGGTTTCCCAGCTTGCGAGCGATCAGCAAAAGCGCTGGCTGGAATTACGCCTGGCGCTCGCCGCCGCAAATGTTGTGTTTGTGGACGGAAGCGACCTCAAGAAGGCGGAGCGCAATTGGCTGGAGGAACACTTTCTAACGCACGTGTTTCCACTGCTGACTCCGCTGGCAATCGATCCTGCGCACCCGTTCCCCTTTATTCCAAACCTGGCCTTTTCAATCGCATTGCAGCTCGCACGCGCTAAAGACGGCAAGGCGATGAACGCTCTCATTCGTATGCCGCAGAAGATCGAGCGGTTCATCAGGCTACCAAGTGGTGGCGATTATAGTATCCGGTTGATTACGCTGGAGGAAGCGACGGCGCTGTTCATCGGCCGGCTGTTTCCCGGCTATACGGTCAAGGGGCAGGGCGCATTCCGCGCCATCCGCGACTCCGAAGTTGAAATCGAGGAAGAAGCCGAAGACCTGGTGCGGTTATACGAGACCGCGCTCAAACAGCGTCGGCGCGGTTCGGTGATCCGGCTGGAGCTCGGCGCCTCAATGCCGGGAGAGTTGTGCAACTTTGTACAGCGCGCGCTCGCGGTCGCCGACGATGAAGTGTTCAGGGTCGATGGTGTTCTTGCGCTCAACGATCTCAACCAGCTCACTAGGCTCGACCGGCCCGATCTCGAATTCGTGCCCTACAATCCGCGTTATCCGGAACGCATCCGCGACCACGGCGGCGATTGCTTTGCTGCTATTCGCCAAAAAGACCTCGTGGTCCACCATCCCTACGAATCTTTCGATGTGGTAGTGCAGTTCCTGCAGCAGGCCGCGCGCGACCCAAATGTGGTCGCGATCAAGCAGACGCTCTATCGCACTTCGGCTGAATCGCCGATCGTGAAGCAACTGGTAGAAGCAGCTGAGGCCGGAAAATCTGTTACTGCGCTGGTGGAGCTTAAGGCCCGCTTCGACGAGGAAGCCAATATCCGTTGGGCACGGGACCTCGAACGTGCGGGTGCGCAGGTTGTGTATGGCTTTATCGAACTTAAGACGCACGCCAAGTTGTCATTGGTGGTGCGCCGCGAAGCGGGGGAGCTCGCGACCTACGTGCATGTTGGTACCGGAAATTATCATCCGGTCACCGCACGCATCTATACCGATCTTTCATTTTTTACCGCCGATGCAGTCATTGGCCGCGACGTTGCGCGCATATTCAACTATATCACCGGCTACGCTGAGCCGGGTGAACTTGAACGCATGGCGATCTCGCCAATCAACCTTCGCAAGCGCATCCTCAATCATATCGCGCAGGAAGTCGCGCATGCCAAGGCCGGGCGGCCTGCGTCAATATGGATGAAGATGAACGCGCTGGTCGATCCGGGAATCATCGACGCGCTTTACGAAGCGTCGGCCGCGGGGGTTTCGGTTGACCTGGTCGTGCGCGGCATCTGCTGTCTGCGGCCGGGTGTGCCGGGGCTGTCAGAAAATATCCGTGTCAAATCGATTATCGGGCGTTTCCTGGAACATGGCCGCATCTATTGTTTTGGCGCCGGCCATTCGCTGCCGCATCCGAAGGCCGCGATTTATATTTCCTCAGCTGACATGATGCCGCGCAATCTCGACCGCCGGGTCGAAGTTCTGTGTCCGATTCTCAATGCCACGGTGCACGAACAGGTTCTCGGCCAAATTATGGTCGCCAATTTCAAGGATAATGAGCAAAGCTGGAAGCTCTTGCCGGATGGCAGTTCCACGCGCATAAAGGCCGCGCTGGGTGAAGAACCCTTCAACGCCCATAAATATTTCATGACAAATCCGAGTCTATCGGGCCGTGGAAAATCGCTCAAGGAATCGCCGCCGCGCAGCCTTATACGCCGCCTCATTGAAGGGGCGTAAGCGTTCGCCCAAAATCGTGACGTCGGCGAAAGGCCGTCTCGATCATGGCCCTCCGATCGCCGTAATCGATATCGGCTCAAACTCAATCCGTCTTGTTATCTATGAAGGTCTGACGCGCTCACCGACACCAATTTTTAATGAGAAAGTGCTGGCCGGTCTCGGGCGGCAAGTGCAGTCGACAGGGCTGTTGCCCGCTGACGCCATGGACACAGCGCTTGATGCGCTCCGGCGTTTTCGCGCCCTGTGCGATATTCTGCATGTCCACCGTGTTTGGGCTATTGCTACGGCCGCTTGCCGCGACGCGCGCAACGGCCGCACATTCATCGCCGAAGCCGAACGCATCTGCCGCACCACGATCACAATCCTTTCTGGAAAGCGCGAGGCGCATCTCACTGCGCTCGGCATCGTTTCCGGCATCCATAAGCCCGATGGTATTGTCGGAGATCTGGGCGGCGGCTCGCTTGAGCTGGTCGACGTACACGGCTCTCGTGTGCGCGGGGGCGTGACGCTGCCGCTTGGCGGGCTTGCGCTCCAGGACATCACCGGAAAGTCGCTGAAGAAAGCGGAGAAATTCGTCGAGGAAGCCTTCGAAGAACTCGACATGCTGCACGACGGCGAGGACCGTACGTTCTACGCGGTCGGCGGCACTTGGCGCGCGCTGGCGCGGCTGCACATGTGGCAAACCGGCTATCCATTTCACGTCATGCACAACTACCGCATCTCGGCGCGTGAGGCGCAGGAGTTCTCCAGGCTCGTGCATCACGTCGATACCGAGACGCTGTCGAAGATTGAGGTCGTTAACGCGGCTCGCCGACCTCTGCTCGCCTATGCCGCGCTGGTGATGGAAAACCTGGTCCGTACGATCAAGCCCAGGCAGGTCATCATTTCTGTGCTCGGCGTGCGCGAAGGCCTGCTGTATTCACTGCTCAGTCAACGCGAACGCGCGCGAGACCCGCTTATCTCGGCGGCGGCTGATCTCAATGTTCTGCGCTCCCGTTCGCCGCGCCACGGCGAGGAGTTAATCGCGTGGACCGACCGCTTCATGGCGTCATCAGGACTGGAGGAAAGCTCCGATGAGCGCCGGCTGCGCCATGCCGGTTGTCTGTTGGGGGACATTGGCTGGCGCGCACATCCAGATTATCGCGGCGAGCAGTCAATGAACATCATCGCGCATGGTGCTTTTGTTGCCATTGACCATCCGGGCCGCGCGTACCTGGCATTGTCGGTATATTTCCGCCACGCCGGTCTGAGTGAAGAGGAATTGTCGCCTCGGCTGCGCGAACTTGCCACAACACGCATGCTGGATCGCGCACGTGTGCTCGGGGCCGCCATGCGGGTCGCATACATCCTCACAGCCGGGCAGAGCGGCGTGCTGCCAGAAACGCCGATGCAGGTCAAACGCGGCAAACTGACGCTCAAACTGCCTGGCTCCTACGGACAGCTGACGAGCGACCGGCTGGCGGGTCGCCTGCGGCAGCTGGCTCGGCTGATCGGCCGCGAGCCGTCGATCGAGGCATAATTAAATTCTCTTCTGCTCGTCCCCGCGAAAGCGGGGACCAGAGCCAAAGTCGTTGATTTCGCGATTGTGATCTGGATTCCCGCGTGCGCGGAAATGAGCGGAGAATATCTCAGCTCTTTTCGACGATAGCCACGCGGCCCTTGTCTATGGCGAGAGCCAGCCGGCCATGCTTGAGCGCCAGGGCCTTCTCGCCGAATAGCTCGCGCCGCCAACCTTTCATTGCCGGAACGTCAGCGTCGTCGGCGGCGGCAATGCGATCGAGATCATCGACCGTGGCGATGACTTTCGCAGCAACGCCATGTCGCTCGGCGGTCATGCGAAGCAATACCTTGAGCAGTTCAACGGTGGCTGCGCCATTCGGGGCCGGCCGGAAGCGTTCGAGCCGCGGCAGAGTCTTGTGGTCCCGCTCGAGCCCGCGCTTGACCGCATCGATGATCTGTTCGGCCCAGCGCGAGCGCTCGAACCCTTTTGGCAGCGAGCGCAAGTGCCCAAGGCGCTCGATCGTGGTCGGTGCTTGCACGGCGATGTCGCCGATCACTTCATCCTTGATAACGCGCCCGCGCGGCACATCGCGGTTCTGCGCCTCGCGTTCGCGCCAGGCCGCTACCTCGATCAGCACCGCCAGTTCCTTCGGCTTGCGGACACGGCTCTTGAGCCGTTCCCACGCGCGCTCCGGATCGGCGCGATAGGTTTCCGGCGAGGTGAGCACGTCCATCTCGGCCTCGACCCAATTGCTGCGTCCTCGCTTTTCCAGATCGGTCGCAAGTTTCAGATAGACGTCCCGCAAATGGGTTACATCGGACAGCGCGTATGCAATTTGCGCATCGCTGAGTGGGCGCCGGGTCCAGTCAGTAAAGCGGTGCGACTTGTCGAGTGTGTCACCGGTAATTCGTTGGACGAGCTGGTCATACGAAATCGAATCCCCATAGCCGAGCACCATGGCGGCGACTTGGGTATCGACGATCGGATGTGGAATCGTCTCAGCCATATTCCAGACGATCTCGATGTCCTGCCGCGCTGCATGAAACACCTTAACGACGCTCTCATCCGCCATCAGGGCAAAAAATGCGTCAAGGTTTATTCCGGTGGCCAATGCATCGACGACCACGGCTTCCTCGGGTGAGGCCATCTGCGCCACGCACAGCAGCGGGTAATAAGTGGTCTCGCGCAGGAACTCGGTATCCACAGTGACGAAAGGATGCTGCGCCATCCGCGAGCAAACCACTGCAAGGTCATCGGTGGTGGTGATCAGATCCATTGTCGCCGCAAACCTAACCCGATCCGGCTCCATCATTGCAACCCACGCACGCGCTGCATGTGGATGAATTCCCAGGGACTTGGCATGGCCGCAACGGCAATCTCGATCAGGGTCGGTTCGCGGCGTGCAAAGGACTCGCGCAGCGCCACGCGCAGCTCATCAGGATGGCGCGCACGCCGGCCGACAGCGCCGAAGCTTTCGGCGTATTTGACGAAATCGGGGTTGGCAAGATCACAAGCGATGAGGCGGTTACCGAATTGCTCCTGCTGGATGCGACGCACATTGCCAAAGGCGCCGTCAACGAAAACCATCGCCACCAGCGGAATTCGGTGGCGTATAGCGGTGGCAAGTTCGTTGCCGGTATATAGAAATCCACCGTCGCCATTGATCGAGAGCACCGGGACGTCCGACCTGGCGTGCTGCGCGCCGAGTGCGGTGGCATAGCCCCAGCCGAGATTGTCCTGATAGCCGGGCGACAAAAACGTGCGCGGTTTGTAGACCGGAAAGGCAAGCCGCGCCGCGAAACCGATTTGGGTGACCTCGTCCACATAGATCCCGTCCTCGGGTAGCTCGGCACGGATCGCCTCGAGAAAGGCAAGCTGCGGCGCGAGTTTCGTGAGTCGCTCTCGCAGCTTCGCCTGACGCTCCTGCATCTCGTTGTGTCGTGATGCGCGGCGCACGTTGAACTTGACGAGTTGATCGATCAGGCGCCGCAGGATCAGCGCGGCGTCGCCGACGAGTGCTACTTTCGGCTTGTGTAGCCGCGCGGGCTCATCAGGGTCAGCGTCGACGCGCACGATTTGCAAATTCTTGTCAACACCCCACTGATTCATCGGGTTCAACAAGCGGGTGCCGATCGCCAGCACCACATCGGCCTCGCCCCACAGATCATGGCCAAGCGGCAGCGTCACGCTGAGCGGATCACGGCTATCGAGTACGCCACGGCCACGCCGATAGCCGAGCACAGGTGCTTGCAGCATGCTTGAGAGGAGCGTCACCTCGAGCGAAGCATCCTGCGCGCCGCCGCCGGCAACGATCAGCACGCGTTTGGCTTTGCCAAGAAGTTTGGCGGCGGCGCGCACTTTGTCATCATCGATTTTTGGCGGACGCCCTGGCAGCGGACCTACAATCGGCGATACAAGTCCCCGTTTGCCCCAAACGTCGATGGCACATTCGAGCGCAGCCGGACCGGGGCGGCCACGGCTCATGGACTCAATCGCCTTCGCGACTTTGACGGACGCTTCGCCAGCATTCCTGATGTGGGACGAGTGATCGACCAGCCGGGCGATGATGCCAGCCTGGTCGCGAATCTCGTGCAGATGCCCGTGGCTCTTGCCAATCGCCGCCGCGGGAATTTGTCCAATTATCGCCAGCACGGGCGCGTTCATACCGTAAG
>DASSLE010000495.1:0-4586 GCA_035689725.1 Pseudolabrys sp. | reverse complement strand
CGGGCCGCTGGCAAACGGTGACATTCCCTGTTTAGACATAAGTCAAGGCGGACAGAACGCGCGCCGCTGTATATGATGATTCAATAACAATAAGAGGCCACCATGTATCGTATCGCCGTTGGGCTGCTTTCTCTGTTCGTTTCCGCAACTCTGGCGGAGGCCGTCTCGGCGGCCGATGCGAGCAAAGGCGAAACGCTGGCCAAACGCTGGTGCGCAACCTGCCATGTGGTGGCGTCCGATCAGCAGCGTGGCACCGCGCAATCGCCGCCATTTTCAGCCATCGCGAATAAACCCGGTTTCAATGAGGCGACGCTCGCGTTCTTCTTGCTGACGCCGCATCCCCGAATGCCGGATATGAACCTGTCGCGCAGCGAAGCAGGCGACCTCGCAGCCTTTATCTCGAAGCAGAAGTAACGCCCGAAGCTGCCGTCTTCATTCGCCGCACATCCGGCGGCACGGCTTCGTCGGCTAGCGCCTTGAGTGCGGCGTCCAGCGGCATCACTTGCTGGCCTTCCTTGCCCAGACGCCGGATCGAAACCGTACGCTCGGCCGCTTCCTTTTTGCCGACCACGAGAAGAGCAGGGACCTTGGCGAGGGAGTGCTCGCGCACTTTGTAGTTGATCTTTTCGTTTCGCAGGTCGGATTCGCCGCGCAGGCCAAGCTTGCGTGCCGCCTCGACTACCTCGCGCGCAAAGTCGTCTGCATCTGATGTGATGGTGGCCACCACCGTCTGTACCGGCGACAGCCACAGCGGCAGATGGCCGGCATAGTGCTCGATCAGAATGCCGGTAAAACGTTCGAGCGAGCCGAACATGGCGCGATGGAGCATGACCGGCGTGACCTTGTTTGAGTGCTCGTCGATGTAGAACGCGCCAAGCCGGCCGGGCAGATTGAGGTCAACCTGTACGGTCCCGCACTGCCAGTCGCGGCCGATCGCGTCGCGCAAAACATATTCGAGCTTCGGTCCGTAGAAAGCGCCTTCGCCTTTGTTCAGAGTCCACGGGCGGCCGGATGCCTTTAGCGCCGCCATTAGCGCAGCTTCCGCCTTGTCCCACACGGCATCATCGCCGATGCGTTTTTCCGGCCTGTCGGAGAATTTAATGCGCACGTCGGCGAAGCCAAAATCCTCATAGATCGAGAGGATCAGATCGTTCATCTTGAGTGCTTCTTCCGCAATCTGGCCCTCGCTGATGAACACATGCGCGTCATCTTGCGTAAACGCGCGCACGCGCATGAGCCCGTGCAGCGCGCCCGATGGCTCAAAACGGTGGACCTTGCCGAACTCTGCGATCTTTACCGGCAGCTCGCGGTAGCTGCGCAGCCCGTTTTTGAAAATCTGTACGTGGCCGGGACAGTTCATCGGCTTGACTGCGTAGACCCGTTCGTCTTCCTCGCGTTTTTGCGTCAGGAAGATCATGTCCGAATAGGTCGGGATATGGCCTGTGGTCTCCCACAGGGTCTTGTCCATGAGTTGCGGAGAATTGACTTCGACATAGCCGGCGGCGGTCTGTTGGCGGCGGATGTAGTTCTCGAGCGCCTGAAAAAGCGTCCAGCCCTTGGCATGCCAGAAAACCGAACCCGGCGCCTCTTCCTGGAAGTGGAACAGGTCCATCTCGCGCCCCACACGGCGATGATCGCGCTTCTCGGCTTCCTCGATCTGCCTGAGATACGCGTCGAGTTCTTCCTGCTTGGCAAAGGCGGTGCCGTAGATGCGGGTGAGCATCGGGTTCTTGGAGTCACCACGCCAATAGGCGCCGGCGACTTTCATCAGCTTGAAAGCATTTCCGACTTTACCAACCGACGTCAGGTGGGGACCCCGGCAAAGATCGAACCAGTCGCCCTGCTTGTAGATTTTGATCTGCTGGTCAGCAGGAATGGCGTCTATCAGCTCGACCTTGAATGCCTCGCCCATGCCGCGGAAGGTTTTTTTTGCTTGCTCGCGCGACCAGACTTCCTTTGTGAAAGGTTTGTCGCGCGCGATGATCTCGCGCATCTTTTTTTCGATCACCGGCAGGTCTTCCAGCGTGAACGGCTGGTTGCGGGCAAAGTCGTAGTAGAATCCGTTCTCGATTACCGGCCCGATCGTGACTTGTGTCCCGGGCCACAGGTTCTGCACTGCTTGAGCCAGCACGTGGGCTGCGTCATGTCGGATCAGCTCGAGGGCGCGCGGGTCTTCGCGCGCAATGAACTCTATTTTGGCATCGCGGTCGATTGGGTCAGTTAAATCGGCGAGGGCGCCGTCAAGCGCCATGGCCACGGTGCGTTTCGCCAATGAGGGCGAGATGCCCTTGGCGATATTAAGACCGGTTGTGCCTGAGGGGTATTCACGGCGTGCGCCGTCGGGAAAGGTCAGCGCGACCATCATCGTCTCCTGTTGCTCACTCGCTGCCTACGAATGCAGGTAAGCGTTGAAATCGATATAGCAGGCAAATCGGACGGCGCAACTAGGACCGCGGCGTCTCCTTGACGCCGCGCCAGCGGCCGTAGCGCCAGGGCAGAAACCAGTGCGCGCGATAGGGCAGCTCTTCGGGCACGAAATCTAGCCCCGACGTTCCCCAGGGATGGCAGCGTAGGATGCGCGCAAGCGCCATCCATCCACCCGCCCATAGTCCGAAACGCCCGATCGCCTCATCCGCGTAGTCGGAACAGCTCGGCAAGTGTCTGCAGCGCGGGCCAAGAAGCGGCGAGAGTGTGAGGCGATAGAGTCCGACCAGCCCACGGCCGGCCAAGCGGGGCAAGCGAGCTAAGGGGTAAAATTGGGCTCTATTTGCAGCCATGATGAGGTTCAAGTTCCGGTGAAGGTTTAAGATCGAAGGTTCCATGCAATGTTCCAAGCTAATGGAACTATTCAGATTTTAATCTGAAGCAATGCCTGTAGCGCCCTTTTTACACTAGACCCGAATCTCGCAATTGCACTAAGACTTACTGACGCCGGGGGTATCACACGCCGCCCAAGCCCAGCCAGAACGTGGATGACCACGCCAGAAGAAGGGCTCGGTGGCGAGACAGGGGAAGAATGAGCCGCTCCTTCCTGATGGCTAGTGCGCTCGCTTTGGCGGCGCCACTCTTGCTGTTGCCGGCACCGTTGCGCGCTTCCGATCGCACGCTGCCGATGCAATTCGAATTGCGCGTGCAGGGTCCCGCTGACGCTTGCGGTTCAAACTGCAAGGTTTTCGTTTCGGCGGCTGGCGCTATTACCGCCGATACACCGCGCCACTTCCTTGTCTTCGCCAAAAGCCACGATCTCGCCAATGCCACAGTGGCGATCGATTCCGATGGCGGGTCCGTGCTTGGTGCAATCGCTTTGGGGCGTGAAATCCGAAAACTGAAGCTTGCAACGACGGTCGGCCGCCTCGTCGAACTTCCGGCTAAAGAGCAAAGTGAGCCGCGCGCTGTGCTTTCGCCAAACGCTGATTGCGAGTCGATGTGTGCCTTTGTCCTGCTCGGCGGCGTGCATCGTTCGGTGCCGGCAGACGCGCGTGTGATGGTCCACCAAATCTGGTTGGGTGACCGCCGCGAGGATCCGACCGCTGCCAACTACTCGGCAGAAGATCTCGTGCTGGTCCAGCGCGATATCGGGCGCCTTGCGCAATACACGGCTGAAATGGGAGCCTCTATCGATCTGCTCGATCTGGCGCTACGTATCCCGCCTTGGGAGCAGATGCATGCGCTGACGCGGAACGAACTCCTGCGAACGCGGCTGACGACCGAGGAGCCCGACGCACCAGCTGCTGCAACAGTCGCAGCGTCCTCGCCGACGACGGTGTCGCAACCCGAGCCGCGTATGACCGACGGTTCGCACACGACTGCAATCAGCGAGCAGCGGTGGGCCCTGGTCGATCGCTCGGGCGTCGCCACGCTGGCGCGACGCCATCCGCTTACCGTCGAAGGCGAAGAAATTGGCAGCTTCGACCTGGTGGTCGCCTGTGTCGTCGGCGGTAACAGTTACGACTTGAGCTATATCGAGCGCCGCCACAGCGGCGAACAAAAGTCGCTACCCGATGCGCTTGGCACCATCAGCTTGCGGGTGGGCAGCAATTCCGCTCAGCTCAAGGTGGTATCCTCCGAACGCCACACTGGTCCGGATGAACTTGTGACTTACGCGGCCGGACGAGTACCAGCCGGGCTGATCAGCGCATTCGCCGCGGTGGGCAGCCACTCGATACTGATAAAGACGGAAAGCGCGAATTTGGTAACCGGCATCCGACTCGGAAACACGGGCGTTTCGCAGAACCTTCCGCGGCTGACTGCGGGCTGCAACAAACCCGTCGGGGATCGTGCCGATTTAACCCGAACGAAGACCGGCGGTCTGGCCGCAGCGAAATAGTTTATTCAGCTGCCTGCGCGCGCTTGCTATCTGACTTGGCTTCGATCTGGTCGAGGGCCGAAACCACCGCATCAAAAGTGAGCAAGGTGGAGGCGTGACGCGCCTTATAGTCGCGCACTGGCTCGAGCACTGCGATGTCTGCCCATTTGCCACCGGGAGGAGGCCCATTCTCCTTCAGCATTTTGCGCACGGTCTCGCGCAACTCTCGCAGTTCAGCAGGCTTTGCCCCAATCACATGGCGCGCCATGATTGACGACGA
>DASSLE010000494.1:0-4194 GCA_035689725.1 Pseudolabrys sp. | reverse complement strand
AATGCTGATGGGTGGCTACGGTCTCGGCGGCGCTATGATGACCGCCGCGCGTTTTGCCAATTCCACCGGCGTGTTCGCCGGCATCGTCGAGATCGCTGTGGTTGGCTACGCACTGGTCAAGGCAATGGCGATAGTCCGTCGTCGACTCTTGATCTGGCACCAGGAAGCGGCAGCCCCGTACACCCAATAAATGCTAGATCGCTGCCCTGATCGTGATCGGCTAGACTCGGATCAGAGCCTGAGCAGATTCAAATTTTTATTTCGCAGTTGTGGCCGCCTAGTTGCCTTTCCTGCAGCTTCGTCGGAAATACATCGCGGAAGACACAGCGACTCCTTGAGGAACACTGAAACCAGCCGCGAGGCTTTCGCCATCTTAAGCGCGCGGCGCGGGAATTTACTCGCCGATCTCGTGTACCGGATGGTGGGCATTTGTCCGTAAGCCTCAGGCTTGCCAAAATCCGTTGGACCTCCGACAATCTTCGCCGTTCGCGACGAGAAGCTTGCCAATGGAACGCGCAAGCCCGGCGAAAGTGGGAGGAAAACCATGCGCTTTCAGAAATTCGTGCTGGCCGGCGCGTGCGCGCTCGGCCTTTTCGGGCTCAGCCCCGCCAATAGCGCCGAGCCCGTGAAAATCCGTATGTCATGGGTGGCGCCGGTCGCCAACTGGGCCTCGATTATCCTTGAGAAGAAGGACCTGGCCGTGCACTTGGGCAAGTCCTATACGCTCGAGTCAGTTCGCTACCAGGGCACGCCGCAAATGATCACGGCGATTGCCAACAATGAGTTGGAAGTGTCCAACCTCGCCTATTCCTCGCTGGCAATTGCGATCGAGAACGCCGGCCTCGACGATATTCGCGTCATTGCCGACGAATTCCAGGACGGCGTCCCTGGCTATTTCAGCGAACAGTTTTACGTTCGCAAGGATAGCGGCATTAACAAGGTCGAGGATCTCAAGGGTAAGGTTATCGCGACCAATGGCGGCGGCAGTGCAGTCGACGTCGCCATGCGCGCCATGTTGAGGAAGCATGGCCTCGAGGAAAAGCGCGACTACACAATGATCGAGGCACCGTTGCCGACCATGCCGGCCGTGCTTTCGGACAAGAAAGCCGACCTCGTTCCGGCCGTGTTGCCCTTCGCGCTCAATCCCAAGCTTAAGGAGGAAGGCAAAGTCCTTTTCGAGCAACGGGAAGCCATCGGTATCACGCAGATGATCGTGTGGACCGCGCGGAAGTCGTTCATCGACAAGAACCGCGCAGCCATGGTCGATTTCATGGAAGATATGCTGCGCATCACGCGCTGGTATCTCGACCCGAAGAACCACGACGAGGCGGCCAAGATCGCCTCCAACGTGACCAAGGTGCCGCCGGAGCGGTTCGGCTGGCTGTTTACCAAGGCCGACACCTATCGCGATCCGAACCTGCTACCGAACGTGGAGGCCCTACAGCGCAACGTCGACATGACCCAGGACCTGGGTTTCGTGAAAAAGAGGATCGACATCAAGAAATACCTCGACGTCAGCTTGGCTCAGGAAGCGGCCAAGCGGCTGAAATAGCCGTCTACAGTTTCTCTCAAGCAGTAGGCCCCGGCAATCTGTACCCGGAGGCAAATTTTTTTCGTTTTCGTTCAGATGCGCTTGATCGGAATCGAGCCGAGGAAGTCTCGCTTGCCGACTTCCGCACCAAAATTCCGCACCACCGCGTACGCGGCCGTGAGATGAAAATAGAAATTTGGCAGCACGAAATGGTTGAGATATTCGCCGCCTTTCATCTGGCCCTTGTTCGACCCAAGCGGGAAGGTGATCTCACGCTCGGATGAGGCATCAATCGCCTTGGTGTCGAGCGTCTTGAGAAAAGCGACAGTCTTGGCAATACGTTCCTTGAACTGGTCGAGGGTGGCTTCGGTGTCTTCGAATTTTGGCGGCTCAATGCCGGCGAGCCGCGCAGCGCCGTTCTTCGCCTGATCGCAAGCGACCTGCACCTGGCGGCCGAGCGCAAACATATCTGGCGCCAGTCGCCAGCCGATCAGCACTGACGCATCAATTTTCTTCGCCGCTGCATGGGCCGCCGCCTTGTCGAGCACAGCCATCAAGGCATTGAGCCCGATCTCAAAGGCCGGCAGGGAGGCTTGTGACATAGTGAAAGGCATAGTGGCACGCGTCCTTCGATGATTGGCAGAGGCCGGACCATGCCCTCAAAACGTCCGCCGTTCAATCAGAGGACGCCTGAAAACGCCACGCCCATGAGGCTGCAATTGCGGCCCGCGGAGTGACATAATTGAGCTACACTAGGCGGCCGCATGAGACCAAAGGCCCCCTCAATGGACGCTGAGCCGGACAATCAGGTGCGACCTGATGAGCCTGATGAACGAATTGCGTCGCGCCAGCTATCCGTAAGTGACGCTGATCGGGCCGAAAGCGGAGAAGCTGCAGCATTGATAGCCGTGCGCGAAGCAGCGACGGTTCGTCGCTGGCCGGATGCGCTGCGTTGGGGAACGTGCCTTGTGCTCGCGCTGTGTGTCCATGCCGCCGGCGCGGCAGCGCTGCTGATGCAGTGGAGCGATTCAGCCGATTCGGTCGCCAGCGCGCCGGTGATTTTGATTGAGCTCGCGCCAGTGCCGGTCGCGCCCAACACGATGCCGAGCCAATTGCCGCCCGGCCCGCGGCAGGCCGAATCGCAGCCCGACACCGAGCCACAAAGGCCAATAGAAAAAGCCGAAATCAAAACCGACCTGGCAAAGGAAGCGGAGCTTCCGGCTATGCCGGTGCCTGTCGAGAAACCTAAAGAGAATAAGCAGAAACAAAAGCACGCCAGCCTCGCCAGTGCTCCCAGCACGGCGGAACAACGAGCTGAACGCGCGGCGGCGCCCGCGCCGGGCGCAGCTTCGCGTAATCCCGACGCGCTGCCGAACTGGAAATCGGCGCTGGTCGCCCGGCTCGAGCGTTACAAGCGATATCCGCCGGAAGCGCAATCGCGAGGCGAGTACGGCGTGGCGCAGCTCGCGTTCAACGTCGACCGAAGCGGCGGCGTCCACCATCCGCACATAACGCGCAGTTCCGGATCGAGCCTGCTCGACCGCGAGACGGTCGCTTTGGCAGAGCGCGCGTCGCCAATGCCGCCGCCGCCGCCGGAAGTCGTTGGTACTCAGATCCCGATCGTCGTGCCGATCCGCTACAACACGCGCTAGAATTAGGCAGGCTTCAGCCCTGCCGACGCTTGGCCCCGAGCGCCGATATTTGGTCTTCGATGACGTGGCCGATCATGACCAGTATTGGGCCCGGCAGATCGGCTTGCGCGAGCCGCTCAGGAAGTTCGTCAATCGGCGCGGCGACAACAACCTGGTCGGGTCGGGTTGCGCGGGCAATTGCCAACGCTGGCGTCTGCGGATCGAGACCTTCAGCGATTGTTTTCTCAGCCAACGCTACGAGCATGCGTGTCGGCATATAAACCGCCGTAGTGGTCGTCGGATCGGCAAGGCTCTGCCAATCCAGATCATTCGGCAATGCGCCATTCTTGGCGTGACCCGTGACATATTGCAGCCGGCGCGCGCGTTTGCGGTCGGTGAGCGGTAGGCCAAGCTTTGCAGCAGCGCCCTGCGCAGCAGTGATACCTGGTACCACCTCGACCGCGATATTCGCGGCCTGGCAGGCTGCAATTTCTTCAGTCGCACGACCGAAAATCAGAGGATCGCCGCCCTTGAGGCGGACCACGCGTTTGCCCTGCTTGGCCAGGCTGACCATCAAGGCATTGATGTCCTCTTGCTTGCATGACGGTCCAAAGCCGGTCTTGCCGACCAGCATTTTCCTCGCTTCGCGACGAGCGAAGTCGAGCACGTCGCGAGAAACCAGATCGTCGAACAGGATCACGTCTGCCGACTGCAGCGCACGAACCGCGCGCAGGGTCAGCAACTCCGGATCGCCCGGGCCGGCGCCGACCAGCGTTACCGATCCATTCTCGACTGCTGCCCCTAGTCCCCTCACCTCGGCAATGAAACTGTCGAAATCTGCCTGACTGGGCTCGTGTTCGGGGTCGGTAACGGCATGGGCGGTCAACAGCCGCCAGAACTTGCGGCGTCCGGAGAATGACAACCCTGAGGCCTTCACCGCATCGCGCCAGCGCGCGGCGGCAGCAGCCCAACCGGCGAAGCCATTGGGTAGCAGGGCCTCAAGCTTGGCGCGGATCGCCTGCGCAAACACCG
>DASSLE010000493.1:0-7256 GCA_035689725.1 Pseudolabrys sp. | reverse complement strand
TCCATATACGGAAGTGCAGCGGCTTCCTCGGTCGGCGGCGACTGGACGACTTCTACGCGCATGAGTTGGGCGGTCACCGCCTCACGCAAATGCGCCACCATTGCCTCGAACAGCGAGAAGGCTTCTGCCTTGTACTCGTTGAGCGGGTCCCGCTGGCCGTATCCACGCAAGCCGATTACCTGGCGTAAGTGCTCGAGCATGACGAGGTGCTCGCGCCACAGATGATCGAGGGTTTGCAATAAAATGGACTTCTCTACGTAACGCATGACATCGGGGCCCCATTTGGCCACCTTGCCTGCCATCCATTCATCGGCACGCCGTGTGATGCGATCCCGTACTTCTTCGCCGGCAATACCCTCCTCTTTCGCCCAATCCTGGACCGGTACCTCCAGCGTAAGCACCTCGCGCAGAGTGCGATCGAGGCCGGCAGTATCCCACTGCTCCGGATATGCATTCTCCGGAATATGCTTGGCGACCAATTCTTCAATCATCGAATGACGCATATCGGCGATTGTCTCGTCGACCGTTTCGTCGCGCATCAGCTCGAGCCGCTGCTCGAAAATCACCTTGCGCTGGTCATTCATCACATTGTCAAACTTGAGCAGATTCTTGCGGATGTCGAAGTTCCGCGCCTCGACCTTCTGCTGCGCCTTCTCGAGCGCCTTGTTGATCCACGGGTGAACGATCGCCTCGTTCTCCTTCAAACCCAGCTTCTGCAACATGCCATCGAGCTTGTCGGAGCCGAAAATGCGCATGAGGTCGTCTTCGAGCGACAGGAAGAACTTGGAATGACCGGGATCCCCCTGGCGGCCGGAGCGGCCGCGCAACTGATTGTCGATGCGACGGCTTTCGTGCCGTTCGGTGCCGAGCACATAGAGACCGCCGGCCCTAAGGGCCTTTTCCTTCAGCCGCGCAACTTGCTTGCGAATCTCATCGGCGCGCGGGCTTTTCTCACGCTCACGTGGGTCTGCAATGTCGGTGATTTCCTGGCGGATGCGCATGTCGGCGTTGCCGCCGAGCTGAATGTCAGTGCCGCGGCCCGCCATATTGGTCGCAATCGTTATTGCCCCAGGCACGCCCGCCTGAGACACGATGTACGCTTCCTGCTCGTGGTAGCGGGCGTTGAGGATGGCAAACACCTTGGTCTTGGTGGCGCCGTCGTCGCCGGAATAGAGCGCGGCAAAGGCGTTGGGATCGGAAAAGTCGTGCTGCTCCCAGCCAGCTTGGCGCAGCATCTCGGCAAGCTGTTCGGACTTCTCGATCGACGTGGTCCCAACCAGCACTGGCTGGCCGCCCTTTTTGCAATCCTCGATCAGCGTCAGGATCGCCCGGTACTTTTCCGCCGCAGTGCGATAGACCTCGTCGTCGTCGTCGAGGCGAACGAGCGGCATGTTGGTCGGCACCTCGAGCACTTCAAGGCCGTAAATATCCATAAACTCTTCGGCTTCCGTGAGAGCCGTGCCGGTCATGCCGGCAAGCTTTTCATACATGCGGAAATAGTTCTGGAAAGTGATCGAGGCGAGCGTCTGGTTCTCGGGCTGGATCGGCTGATGTTCTTTTGCCTCCAGCGCCTGATGCAGACCTTCCGAGTAGCGCCGGCCCGGCATCATGCGGCCGGTGAACTCGTCAATGATCACGACCTCGCCATTGCGCACGATGTAATCTTTGTCGCGCTGAAACAGCTTGTGTGCCCGGAGCGCCTGATTGACGTGATGCACGACGGAAACGTTTTCCACGTCGTAGAGTGAGTCGCCCTTGAGCTGGCCGGCTGCACGCAGCCGTTGCTCGAGCTTTTCCATGCCGACTTCGGTCAACGTCACAGTCCGCTGCTTTTCGTCAACGTCATAGTCGACCTTGTCGAGCTGTGGAATGTAGCTATCGATCGTGTTGTAGAATTCGGAACGGTCGTCGAGCGGGCCAGAAATGATCAGCGGCGTGCGTGCTTCGTCGACAAGGATTGAGTCGACTTCGTCTACGATTGCATAGATGTGCCCGCGCTGGACCATATCCTCTAGCCGGTATTTCATATTGTCGCGCAGATAATCGAAGCCGAGTTCGTTATTGGTGCCGTAGGTAATGTCGCAATCATAAGCTTTCTTGCGCTGCTCATCATCGAGCCCGTGTACAATGACCCCGACCGAGAGCCCGAGGAAATTGTAGATCTGCCCCATCCACTCAGCGTCGCGCTTGGCCAAATAGTCGTTGACCGTGACTATGTGCACGCCGCGACCGGAGATCGCATTGAGGTAGACCGGGAGAGTCGCGACCAGCGTCTTGCCTTCGCCGGTCTTCATCTCTGAAATCTTGCCTTCGTGCAGGATCATGCCGCCGATCAGCTGAACGTCGAAATGACGTTGGCCGAGTGTACGCTTGGCAGCCTCGCGCACAGTAGCGAAGGCAGGAACCAGAAGGTCATCGAGAGAAACGCCTTCTGCGACTTGCTTCTTGAATTCAGCGGTGCGCGCCTTTAGTGCGTCGTCAGAGAGTGCTTCCAGTTCCTTCTCGAGCGCATTGATCTCGTTAACCCGGGGCTGATAGCTGCGGATGCGCCGCTCATTGGCGGATCCAAACAGCTTGCGGGCAACGGCGCCGATCATACGGGAGCTCCTGATGTAGGCCGGGCGCTTATATCATGCCGCCACGGCCGGATTTGCTTCCGGCGCTCCGGAATGCGGCACTTTTCGGGCAAATTCGACGCCAAACGCGCCAGCAAAGAACGAACATCCAATGCCGAGCGAGAGATATGAGGGGGTCGGATTGTTGTCAATTGGCGGCTTGCCACGGCCTTAGTGGCCACCGGTCACGCGGACGTTAAGGCTTACGCGCTGTCCGGCCATTGCAATGCCACGGTTGTTAGGCGAATAGTCCGCGCACCGCCTGTGCGAACCGGCATTCCCTTTCATCCAAGGACAACGCCATGACAATTTCTGTTTCCGCCGGCTATCCGCTCAGACCACGCCCAGCCGGCTTCATTGCCGCTATCTTGGCGCTGCTCATCCTTTCGAATGGGCCCCTCCACGCCCAAGACAAGGATCCGCTCGTGGCCAAAGTCAACGGCGTCGAAGTCCACCAGAGCGATCTCGCCGTCGCCGAGGATGAGGCCGGCCAGATTCCGCAAATGTCACCTGAAGCCAAGCAGGACTATCTGGTGCAGTTTGTGGCCGACATGATCCTCGTGTCGAAGGCTGCGCAGGATAAGAAGTTCGGCGACTCGGCCGACTTCAAACGCAAGCTCGAATTCGCCCGCAAGAAGCTGCTCATGGAAGGGCTGCTGCAATCGGTCGGAAAGGAAGCGCTCACCGACGAGGCGATGCACAAAGTCTATGGCGAGGCTGTCAAGCAGATCAGCGAAGAGAAGGAAGTAAATGCCCGCCACATCCTGTTCCGCGCGCCTGCTGGCGATGAGAAAGCCGGTAAGGAAGCCGAGGATAAGGCCAAGGCGGTGATTGTCCGACTGAAGAAGGGTGAGGACTTCGCCAAGGTAGCGACCGAAGTGACCGAGGATCCATCCGGAAAGGCCAATGGCGGCGATCTCGGCTATTTCTCAAAGGAGCAAATGGTACCGGAATTCTCCGACGCCGCCTTCAAATTGGAAAAGGGACAGATTTCGGAGCCGGTAAAGAGCCAATTCGGCTGGCATGTCATCAAGGTCGAAGACAAGCGCACGAAACAGGCGCCGAAATTCGAAGAGGTAAAGCCGCAGATCGAGAATTTTGTGGTGCGCAAAGCGCAAGCCGATCTGGTCACCAAACTGCGCGCTGACGCCAAAATCGAGCGCATGGACAAGCCGGCAAAGAGCGACGACAAGCCCACTGCACCAGCGAAAAAATAAAACCTGCCTCTACAATCCATAGCGATTGTCATGGCCGGACTTGTGCCGGCCATTTCGCTTAGGTAGGCACATGGATGCCTATTCAAATATGACACGCTCATGAGCTCTTCAGTTTCCCCCCTCGCTCCGCTTCATGTGCCGGACTTGCCGGCGATTGCCGGTGTGCGGCTTGCGACTGCCGCCGCCGGCATCCGCTATGCCGGGCGCACTGATGTTCTACTCGCGCTGTTTGAACCCAACACGACTGCCGCCGGTGTGTTCACGCGTTCGAAGTGCCCGTCGGCGCCGGTCGAATGGTGCCGGGCGCATTTGAAACCGGGCAAAACACGGGCGCTGGTCGTTAATTCCGGCAATGCCAATGCCTTCACCGGCAAGGGTGGGAGAGAGGCTTGCAGATTCACCGCGCAGATTGCCGCACGCGCCATTGGCTGCAAGCCGGGGGACGTGTTCCTCGCCTCAACGGGCGTGATCGGCGAGCCGCTGAAAGCGCAAGCCTTCGACGGTGTAATGGAAGGATTGGTGGCACGTGCGCAGGCGGACGACTTCCTCGCTGCGGCACGCGCTATCATGACCACCGATACATTCCCAAAAGTTGCAACTGCAGCGGCGAAAATCGGCAAGACCAAGGTCACCATCAACGGCATCGCCAAAGGTGCAGGCATGATCGCGCCGGATATGGCGACCATGCTCTCCTTCATCTTCACTGACGCAGCAATTTCTGCGGCCGCGCTGCAAGCGCTCTTGAAGGACGGTGTCACTGATACCTTCAATGCTGTGACAATCGATGGCGACACTTCCACGTCCGACACGCTAATGATGTTCGCTACGGGCAAGGCGGCGGGCGTCCCGCGCATCGCGCGCGCTACCGACCCGCGCCTGAAAGACTTCAAGAAAGCACTGCACGCGGTGCTGGCCAATTTATCGGAACAGGTCGCGCGCGACGGCGAAGGCGCACGCAAGTTGGTCGAAATCGTCGTCGAAGGCGCAGTATCGAAAGCTTCGGCTCGCCGAATCGCGATGTCGATTGCCAATTCTCCGCTTGTTAAAACGGCGATAGCCGGCGAAGACGCCAATTGGGGTCGCGTTGTGATGGCGGTTGGCAAGGCTGGCGAACCAGCCGACCGAGACAAGCTTTCGATCTGGTTCGGTGGCATTCGCGTCGCATACAAAGGTACACGCGATCCCGACTATGACGAGGCGAATGTGAGTGCAGCAATGAAAAGGCCGGAGATCAGTCTGAAAGTAGCGCTCGGACTGGGTAAGGGCCGCGATCGCGTGCTCACTTGCGACCTGACCAAAGAATACGTCGCCATCAATGGCGATTACCGGTCTTAGAATTTTCGAGGCTGAAGGGCCGTGGCTAGCAAAATCGTTCTCGTTGCCGCCTGCGCCCTCGTTGACGCCGACGGCCGCGTGCTGATCGCGCAGCGACCGGACGGCAAGTCGATGGCCGGGTTATGGGAGTTTCCAGGTGGCAAGGTCGAGAATGGTGAGCGGCCTGAGGAAACACTCATACGCGAACTGAGGGAGGAACTGGGGATAACAGTCAGCGAAGCGTGTCTCGCACCCCTCGCCTTCGCAAGCCACAGTTATCCAGATTTTCATCTCCTGATGCCGCTTTACGTCTGCAGACGCTGGGAAGGAGCGGTCATTGCCACGGAAGGTCAGAGATTCGCTTGGGAAAGACCGAACCGGCTGCACGACTATGACATGCCCCCGGCGGACGTACCGCTGATTGCACACCTGATGGCGCTGCTCTAGCCGGAACGCTCCGGTTTTTCTCCCGTCGATATTTCCCTGGTGCCGAGGGCGTCAGCCAGTCGCTGCGCAGCTGAGCCGGGCTTGAGCGGCTTTTGCTGGCTTGCGTGCGGTGTCCAGCCGGACAACCAGATGATCTCAAAACTGGCGCGCAAGCGGCCATCCGCATCGGCAAAGCGCTCGGCGTAGATTGCCGCCGTGCGTTCCAGCGTCGCGCGCCTGAGCGGTTTGCGCCGTCGCTCGTACAGCACATTTGTCGCACCCATGCGCCGCAAATCATGCATCAAGGCAATTGCGGAATCATAGCGCACGATCACCCGCTCACTATCGATGACCGGCAACGTGAACCCGGCGCGCTGTAAAAGAACACCGAGTTCGCGTACGTCAGCAAATGGCGCAACACGCGGCGAGACACCGCCCTCGAGCTCACTCTCAGCAGCAGCAATCGCCGAGCGTAGTTCCACCAGGCTCTCACCACCGATGAGAGACGCTAGAAACAAGCCGTCTGGCTTTAGCGCGCGGCGAATTTGAATCAGCGCTCCGGGCAAATCATTGACAAATTGCAATGCCAGCGCCGAGGTCACCAGGTCGAGCGAACTATCGGCGAACGGCAGCGCTTCCTCATCGGCGGCGACGCGCAGATATGAATTGTCCAACTCTATTGCACTGAATTCTGCAGCGACGATCGTCGTGACTTTTCCACTCGCGGCAAGCAGTCGCCGTACCACATCGGTTGGCGTGCCAAGATCGACGGCGATATCGAACCGGCGCAGCACAGCGGAGAGCCGCTCGCCCAACTCGCCGGCAACGCGGTCGAGCAGGAAGGTCGCGGGCCTTATAGCGCGCGCGCGTTTTTGGTGCGCACGGAGCAGGGGGCGGTCGAAGATCTTGGGGCCTGACGACATTGCTTTGTCCTATCGCGCCCATGCGCAACTTTGTCACGCCCATTCGTGGTTGTGCTATCGTTGCAGCATGAACGAGCTCGCTTCGGCAAGGCCGGATGACACGCAATCACCCATCCCACGCACAATGTGCAAGGCGCCTTCCGGGTGCCGACCGAGCACGAGGCCGATATTGCTGGCCGGCGCCTGATCCTGGGGAATGATGTGCTGACCTCGGGCGCCGCAGCCGACGTCTGCGCCCGGGCGTTGTTCAGGCCGGTGCTGCCCATGTCGACGTGCTGGTATTCGCGCGGGTTGTGGCGCTGGCGCGCACTCCCATATAAAAGGTGCCCACAAGCGCAGAACGCTATGCCACCTGTCGAAATCTATACGACCCGCTATTGTCTTTTTTGCTACGCGGCCAAGGCTTTGCTGAAGCGGAAAGGCGTGAACTACAGCGAGATCGACGTTGGCCGCGACTGGGAGCGCCGCGAGGAAATGATCCAACGCGCAATGGAAGCATGACTGTGCCGCAGATTTTCATTGGAACGGTGCACGTTGGCGGTAGCGATGAGCTACACGCGCTCGAGCGCGCCGGCAAACTCGATCCATTGCTGGCAGGCGACGAGGCATCCGCATGAGCGCTGGCACCTTTAAAGCGGCTATGATCCAGACGCGCTCGGGACTCAAGCCCGCCACCAATATCGACGACGCCGTACGCATGATCGGCGAGGCGAAATCAGCCGGTGCCGAGTATGTGCTTACTCCCGAGATGACAAATATTC
>DASSLE010000492.1:0-2554 GCA_035689725.1 Pseudolabrys sp. | reverse complement strand
GTTATCCTTTTCGACTACGACGTCACCATCAAGAAATACGAGCGCAATATTTTTGACAAAGCCCAGGTCAAAAAACTCTGCAAAGAGATTCATGCGCTGCCCTCGCGTCCCCTGATCTATGTTGATCAGGAGGGTGGAAAGGTGCGGCGCCTGAAGGACAAATACGGTTTTGCTCCTCTTCCCAGCGCCAAGCAAATGGGCACGATGTCGAAGGCCGACCGTCTGGCGGCGCTGAAGCCCGCCTATGCCGAGATGAAAGAGGTCGGGATCGACGTCAATCTCGCGCCGGTGATCGATTTGGATTTCAATCCCACCAGTCCCGATATTGGCTCCGCCGAAAGAAGCTTTTCAGCCGACGTGAAAGTGGTCGAAGAGTGCGTGAAGCAGATCGCGGAAGTGGCGAACGCCAATGGCATTCAGCTTTGCTTGAAGCATTTCCCGGGAACGGGAGCGGCCCGCGCCAATCCGCACGACGAACTGATGGATCTTTCCAAATACACCTCCGACGACCAGGTGAATATTTTCAGAACTTTGTTGCCGATGGTGCCGATGGCGCTTTTCAGTCACGGTTTGGTCAATCAATGGGAAAAGAACACGCCGGTGTGTCTCTCTAAATATGCAGTGAACATGTTCCGCGGATGGGATCCGGACGCCGTGGTTTTGACCGACGATTTGCAGATGCAAGGCGTGCAAAAGCTGATGAACACCGAAACCGCCTGCGTGAGGGCGCTTGAGGCCGGAGCCGACGTGATCTTGCTCGGCCACAACATGCTCGATGAGCAGGCGAAATCGGTGCAATTCGCGCGGAAGGTCGCCAATGCTGTCGAAAGTGATCCGCGCTGCCGCGCCAATTTCGAAGCGTCGTTGAAGCGCATTCAGAAAATGAAAGCGGCTGCCCAACACGAACATCGGTTACTACACAGCCCGGCGAGTTCACCGAAATCAGGTTGATTTGCCGCGCGTGGCCGCGTTACTTCCTGAACGGCCGTAATTGTTCCGATGTCCGCTATTGGCACAAAGCAGACATGCCAACCGCAGCCGCGAATGTCCGCTTTTGGGGTAAAGCGGACATGCCACGGACGCACCGTTATGTCCGCTAATGACCCAAAGCGGACATGCCAACGCTAACGGCGAATATCTGATTCGAGGTAGAAGCGGACATCGAAATTGTTTGGGCCACGTTTCTCATATTTAGCCGCTACTCGCGCAGGCAGCCCTCGCCACGTGCGCCAGAGCCGGTTTTACGAACTGCCGCACGTCACGATGATCGATTACGAACAGAGGAGCATATTGAGTGGCATCGGCGTCCAAAATCGCCATGCCCCGGTTGTCGAGGATCAGCCAATGTTGATTCTCGCGTACGGCAAGTACAGCGTGTTCCTCTCGTCGCGATTTGACTCTATGGTTCTCGCCTTCGGCCTCACGGCTTGCGTAGGCAAAGGTAAGGCCCCGGTTGGCAAGAGCAAAGCTCCGGCTCCGGTCGTGACCAAGGGCTGATTCAAATCGGTCCGCGCCGACGTCACTTTACAACGCCAACCCACACAATGCCCTGGCTGCAAGGCTGGGTGGCTTCTTTTTATGGGCGATCCTTTGATCTTGGCTGCGAATGCGCGATGCGTCCGGAGAATGTCGCCTATTGGCACAAAGCGGACAATCCACCCGCACCCGCGTTTGTTCGCTGTTGGCCTCCAGCGCTAGTCACGGTTCACGCTCTTTTGAAACCTGCCCAAGGTGCCTTAGCTTGCGTCGGTGAAGTAATATTGCGCTTGGTTTGTGATGGTCTGCACAACCATCAAAGGAGAATTGCGATGCGTCCCGGAACCATCTTGTTTGCGACACTGGTGCTGTCGACGGCGGTGTTAGCGCAAGCGCCTGCCAGCGCCTTGCCCATCGACAATACTCGATGGTGCGCCGTCTATGGCGGCAAGGGGGGTGGCGGCACGAATTGCGGCTTTTTCACCTGGCAGCAATGCATGGCGACGGTCAGCGGCGTCGGCGGCTTTTGCGAGCCCAATCAATTCTACAATCCAGGTCCAACTTCACGCGCCCGCAAACGGCACGCGTACTAGCAACCGTCTGCAAACTCGGCTTGGAGGGCATCGTGTCAAAAAAAGCTCGATGCGCCGTACAGCTCTGGCTCGTCCAGAAGTTGGATCAAGGTGAAGATTCCGAAGGCACCTGCTGCTATGCGTAACGTTGCCTGGCGTTGCGACACATTGAACGCCCACAACCTTTCGGCGTCGGCACTGATTGACCTCGGTTTTCTTGCCGTCGGTATTGGCGACGATATTCATAGATGCGGCCATGTGAGTGTTGCCTGCGAGTGTGGACGCATTCAGGTACATCGACATGGGTTTACAATTGGTTGCGTAACAATGCCCCCGGCTTCGTCGGCCGGGGGCACGTGGACACCTGGATGCTGTGAACTTCCATGTGAGAATGACATGGCGCCCAGGTTTCCAGATACCACTGAACCGCATGGCCCACATCGATCCTGTGACGGGCATCACATTATTATCGATTATCGTGAAGATTGTGATCGTCAACACAGCCG
>DASSLE010000491.1:0-3543 GCA_035689725.1 Pseudolabrys sp. | reverse complement strand
GTCCACGTGGCCGGCGTCAATTATCCCGATCTTCTCGTCGTGCGCGGCGTGTATCAGATCTTAGCGCCGTTGCCCTTCAGTCCCGGAAAGGAAGTGACGGGCGTGGTGAGCGCGGTTGGTGAGCAGGTGACGGACTTTCGTCCGGGCGACCGTGTCCTCGCCTATGTCGAGAATGGCGGCTATGTAGAACAGATTGTGGTACCGGTAGTCCTTTGTCATCGGTTGCCCGACCGACTCGGTTTTATTGACGCCATTGGTCTAGGCCTCGGTTTCCAGACGGCGCACTTTGCACTGTTCGAGCGGGGCGGTTTCAGAGCCGGCGAGACCGTGCTCGTCACCGGCGCCACGGGCGTCGTTGGGGTCGCCACGATCCAGCTCGCGAAAGCCTGCGGCGGACGAGTGCTGGCGGGCTGCATGAATCCGACCAAGGCGGCGTTTGCCCGCGACCATGGCGCGTTTCACGTCATTCTGCTCGATCGTCCCGATCTTGCGGACACCTTGCGCGCTGAGGTCCGAGCCGCGACGGGCGGACGGGGTGCGGATCTGATCGTGGAGATCATCGGCGGGGCGGTATTCGACGCCTGTCTGCGCTCGCTCGCGTGGTGCGGCCGCATTGTGGTCGTCGGCTTCACCTCGGTCGGGCCGTCGACGATCCGCTCGAACTATCTGTTAATCAAAAATATTTCGGCGGTTGGCCTGCATTGGAGCGACTATCGCGATCAGGCACCCGACACCGTACGTCGCGCGCAACAGGATATCTTCCGGCTCTGGGGCGACGGAAAACTCACGTCGCCGGTCACCGCGGTGTATCCGCTGGAGCAGGCGTCGGCGGCATTGTGCCGTGTGCGTGAGCGCGGCGTGCTTGGCAAAATTGTGCTCGTTACGTCAAGGTACAGTGTCGACAGTATTCCGTAGCAGAACCGCAGGTCGAGCAAGTGTCCCTCTGTATCGTGAGCCGGACGCGGCCCTGCGCCTTGCGCTGTTACATGATCAGTTGCTATGGGAGGTCCATTCTCTGCGTCGATGGCTTTTCGGCTTGAATGCAAGGCCAAGACGGCCATGACAAAACTTAGCGGCACGATGATTGTGCACCGACGTTAAGTGATTCCAGCTAATCAATATGGATGAGTATTCGCTACAGGCACCGAGTGAGTCCAACCACACGGCCTAGAAAATAAAGAATAGCAACGTTATGCTTTTTAAGCATTGGAGAATCTTTGTATGCGCGGATTGTCGGACAAGGTCGTGATCGTAACGGGCGGCGGCGGCGGAATCGGAACGGCAACCTGCCAACGATTTGCCGAAGAAGGCGCCAAAGTCGCCGTGTTCGATATCGACGCGGATTCAGGGGGCCGGACTGCCGCGCTGATCACCGAAGCGGGGGGAAAGGCCGAAGCTTTCGCTTGCGACATCGCCGAGCATGCTGCCTGTCAGAGAGCGGTGAGCGCCGCGGAGCTGGCAATGGGTCCTATCGATATCCTCGTGAACAATGCTGGTTGGGACGTATTTCGGCCATTCGTCGAGACCTCTCCCTCAGATTGGCAGAAAACCATCAGCATAAATCTGACCGGCGCACTCAACATGCATCATGCGGTACTTCCCAGCATGGTCGCGCGACATCGCGGCAATATCGTCAACATCTCCTCGGATGCGGCGCGGGTGGGTTCTTCCGGCGAAGCGGTTTACGCGGCGTGCAAGGCGGGCTTGATCGGCTTTTCCAAAACCATCGCGCGTGAGCACGCGCGCCATAACATTAACGTCAACGTGGTTTGTCCGGGCATCGTGAATACGAAGCTCTACGCTGATTACAAGAAGGGCGCTCGTAATCCGGACAAGCTCGACGACGCCTTTCGCCGCGCGATTCCTTTTGGCCGCCTTGGCGAGCCGGCGGACCTGCCGGGCGCGATCTGTTTTCTCGCTAGTGACGACGCAGCCTACATCACTGGACAAGTGATTAGCGTATCGGGCGGTCTCACAATGGCCGGCTAACTAAGCACCGAAAGGCAGGAAAACGGCGTCTCTTCCGAAAACGTTATCCGGAAATCAATCTGGACTATGCCGGTTCAAATTCCCTGTTCTCGCGTACAAATTTCCTGTTCCTTCACGAAAATTCCCTGTTCCGTTGAGTAGGGAATTTTGATGTAAGCATCTGAATTTGCGCGCGTGTCAGCTTTAAAAACCGCACTGCGCGGACGGATTCGACAATATTCCCTGTTAATTTCCCTGTTATTCCCTGACTCTGTGTGAACCCGAGAAGTACTTGACGGGGTTGGGAACATCGATTCGTCTTGATTGATGATTCGGGCTGGATTTTTATCGTTAGCAGAGCGGCAGGCGCTGGTAGGGCTGGCACGCGACGGGCTTGCCGAACATCGCATCGCGCGGCGAGCGAACGCGATTGTTCTTCTCGATGCCGGCTGGAGTTGCGCCAAAGTCGCATCGGCATTGTTGCTGGACGATGACACGGTGCGCGGGTGGTATCGTGCTTACGAGAGCAATGGCTTGAACGGCATAAGCAGCTTCGGTCATGAAGGTAGCGCATGCCGCTTGGCGGAAGATCAGCAAAGAGCGTTGAAGGACTGGATCACGGCTCGGTTGCCGCGCAGCACCAAGGTGATCGGGGCGTGGATCGAGAAGAACTTCGCTCTTAGCTACAGCCGTCCTGGATTGATTGCTCTCTTGCACCGGCTCGGCTTCGACTACCGCAAGCCGCGCGAAGCCCCGCGCCACCTCAATGAGGCAAAGCAGAAGACCTTCATTGCAGGCTACGAGAAGCTACTCAACACTATAGACACGGACGAAGCGGTCGTATTCGTCGATGCCGTGCACCCCACACATCAGGTCCACGCTGCCGGATGTTGGGCACCGAAGGGTATTGCGATTGCGGTCGAACAGACCACCGGTCGTCAGTCACTCAACATTCATGGTGCGATCAATCTGGAGACGGGCCACACACAGATGCTGGAAGTGGCCAAAGTCAATGCAAAAAGCCTGATCGCATTGCTCAAGGCGGTCGAAGCTGCACATCCCCATAAAAGACGGATTCATGTCCACTTGGACAATGCCAGCTACCATCATGCCAAGCGCGTGCGTGAATGGCTCAAGCGACAGGAACGCAAGTGCGTGCTGCACTTCATCCCGCCCTATTGTCCTCATCTCGATCCGATCGAGCGATGCTGGGGACTCATGCATGAGTACACGACCCACAATCGAGACTACAAAACCTTCGAGCAATTTCGCGCGGCGATCCTCACCTTCCTCAACCAGACAATTCCCAAGAAATGGGAGCATTTCCGCGACCGAATCAACGACAACTTCCGCGTTATATCACCGGCCAATTTTCGGATTGTCGCTTAACCGGGGAATAGCAGGGAATTTGGGAGTGGAGACGGGTTCGACTAGGACTGCGTCCGCCACCAATATTTTCAACAGCTTACAAGTTATTTTCTGCGCGGCTTCTAATTCCGACCAACGATTGAACTAACGATGGGTCAATAAAATGGACGCGCTCTTAGAACTGGTCGCGCGAACGGTTGGCTCGCA
>DASSLE010000490.1:0-17489 GCA_035689725.1 Pseudolabrys sp. | reverse complement strand
GAGTTGTGTGAGCAGGCAATAGCTCAGCAGAATTCCAGCCAGCCAGCCGAAATACGATAGTGGCAATGACACCATGCCCAAATGCTCACCAATCGGTGAGAATGGCAGGTAAATACCAAACGCCATGATGCTAGCGGTTAGCAAAATAACCGGCATGGCGGCGCGGCTCTGAACGAAGGGGATGTGTTGTGTACGGATCATGTGCACGATGAGTGTTTGTGTAAGCAGACCGACAACGAACCAACCAGATTGAAAGAGAGATTGTTTATCTACCGTGTTTGCGTGGAACACATTCCACATCAAAAGAAACGTGACGACATCGAAAATGGAACTGATTGGGCCGATGAATACCATGAAACGCGCAATACTGCTCGCGTCCCACTTCCGCGGCTGTTTGAGATAGTCGCTATCTACATCGTCCCACGGGATCGAGACTTGCGAAATATCGTAAAGCAAGTTCTGAACCAACAACTGAATTGGCAGCATCGGTAAGAACGGCAGAAAGATGCTGGCGATCAAAACGCTGAATACGTTGCCGAAATTAGAGCTCGCCGTCATTTTTATGTATTTGATGATGTTGGCGAACGTCCTGCGTCCCTCCACGACGGCTTCTTCGAGCACTAACAGGCTTTTTTCCAGCAAAATGATATCTGCAGACTCCTTGGCAATATCGACGGCAGTGTCCACTGAAATTCCCACGTCTGCATCTTTGAGTGCAGCAGCGTCATTGATACCATCGCCAAGGTATCCGACCGTATGATTGTTTCTTTGCAACGCACGAATAACGCGAGACTTCTGTACAGGCGACATTTTCGCAAAGATGGTCGTTCGCTCAGCCGCTTCCTCCAATTGGACATCAGATAATTTTTCCAAGTCTTTACCGAGCATGGCGTCCTCAATTGGCAGCCCTACTTCTTTGCAGATTTTTCTAGTAACCACTTCGTTATCGCCGGTGATAATCTTGACGGAAACGCCATGCTCCCTCAGTGCGGCAATGGCTTCGCGTGCGGTCTCCTTGGGCGGATCAAGGAACGCAATATAACCGGATAACACCAATTCCTTTTCGTCTTCGACTGTATAAGTGCGATCTTCGGCCGGCAGCCACTTATAGGCCACGGCCAATGCGCGCAAGCCATCCTGATTTAATTTTCGAGTAATGCGGCGCACCTCCTTGCGCATTTCTGTCGTGAGGGGCGCTACGCCACCAGTTGCTTCCGCTTTTTGATCATGGGCAGAACCGCACAGCGGCAGAAGTTCTTCAATTGCACCTTTGCAAACGAGGAGATTTTGGTTGTCACCGTTGCGCACGACAACGGACATGCGGCGGCGTACGAAATCAAAGGGGATCTCGTCAATTTTCCGATAGTGTTTGAGTTTTTCTACAAGTTGATGTTGTAGGGCAAATTCTAAAACGGCCACGTCTAGTAGATTTTTTAGCCCAGTTTGATTGTAGCTGTTGAGCCAAGCATATTCGAGGACCCGCACGTCCTCCTGCCCGTGAATATCAAGATGCCTTTCAAGGATGATCTTATTTTGGGTAAGCGTACCGGTCTTATCGGTGCAAAGAATATCCATTGCCCCAAAATTTTGGATGGCATTCAACCGCTTCACGATGGTCTTGCGCCGTGCCATCGTCACCGCACCTTTGGCAAGGTTCGTGGTGACGATCATCGGCAGCATTTCAGGCGTTAGTCCCACCGCAACCGAAACTGCGAATAGAAGCGATTGCAGCCAGTCGCCTTTGTCGAGGCCGTTGATTAAGAATACCAGCGGCGTCATCACCATGAGAAAGCGGATCAGCATCCAACTGACTTTGCTTATACCTTTATCGAAACTTGTGAGCGGACGGGCGCCAACGATCTCTTTTGCCATTGCGCCGAAATTCGTGGCATCCCCGGTTGCCGCGACTACAGCGACTGCCGTGCCGCTCACGACGTTGGTGCCCATGAAGCAAGCCGTCTCGCGTTCCAAAATGTTTTGTGATGCATCGGCCGGCGCGGTTGCTATGGCGGGTGGCACCGCGTGCTTTTCTAGCGGGATGGATTCCCCCGTTAGCATCGCCTGGCTGACGAACAAATCTTTGGCCGCGAGCAGCCGTACATCGGCCGGGACCATATCGCCCGCAGATAAATAAACAATGTCTCCGGGAACCAGCGCAGATATCGGCAATTCCTGCGGCCGGTCCATGCCGGCCCGCAGCACGGCGGTGGTCGATGTGACCATCGCCTTCAACTCTTTCGCCGCTTTGTTGGATCGGAATTCCTGCCAGAACCTCAACAAAGTGCTGAGCAAGACCATTGTAATTAAAACAATGATTGTCCTGAATGAACGGTCTTCAGGAGCGGCAAAGATCACGTCGGAGAATAAGGAAACCACACTCACCGCGAACAGCACGCCGTTGAACGGCGTGAGAAACGCATGGAATAACTGCAGGTACCAGATCGGTGGCTTCTCATGCGTAACCTCATTCGGCCCATACTGATCCAAGCGGGTCTTGATCGTTTCTTCAGTTAGCCCGCTTCTGCTGGCTTCGAGACGCTTGAGCGCCTCCTCAGGTGCGCATGCGCATAGCTCCGGAAGTGGAGACGGGGATCGTTTGGAGTTGCCGATGATGAAAGGTATCGGCCGATTTTTGAGTTCTTTATTCATGGCGCATACTCATGCCCATTTATGCAAGACGAATTCGATCCGATTGTTATTAAGAAAGACGTTCACGACAACGACGGCGTCGATAGCGACCTTATGCGGTGAATTCTTCAGCCCGATAAGTTAAATGTACATAAAACCTGAGTGCGATTTCCGTTCAGGGAAGCTTGGCGCACGCATTCGGCTAATCTGATTAAGAGCCGGGCACAATCGGGATGTCGGCTTCGGGTCATTAGCGGGCATGGCGGCCTCAAATCTTGAGTCCGCTTTTACCCCGAAAGCGGACATTCGCCCGTAGATCATCGATGTCCGCTAAGTGCCAATAGCAGACATTCCGCCATTCATTCGATCACCTCGTCGGATCCTGACGAAGGCGCTCGTACGCATCGAAAACAATATCTTTGCCATACTTTCGTTCAAGTCGTCGGACGGTAAAATGGCCGCGCGCGATAGACTGGAAGTGGTCGATAAATGCATAGTTGATGGCAGCTCCTCCAAGCGCACCTACGACAGGAATAGTCTGCGCGGCAGCTTTTTGTGAAACGACGAACCCGAACCGAGAAGCAATCTGAGCAATCAACCGCACGAGCACGGGGCTACCTTCCTCAACGATGCCGCGTTCAGCAATGAAGCGGGCAGCTTCCGTGACGGAAGTCGCAAAAACCCCACGCACAACGAAATAGCCGCCCTCCGCCGCATCATCGGCCCTAGTCCGACCGCCCAGTCCAAAGACTTCAACGCATGACAAGCTCGATTCCGGATCAGCTAGATTCTCACCTTCGCTTCGCGCGATGTCGAGAATTGATCGCAAGATGATGATGGTTGAGACGGGAAGTTCTAAAGGCAGCGACAAAATTCCAAACGCCCCTCCAGCGGCACCCGAGGCAACCGCTAAAGCTCTGTGCAGCATCTGTGAGCTTTCTTGAGACCCACCTCGAATTGTGAGGAGCGCAACCTTGACGGCAGCTTCAAGGCTTTTTGTTGTGGCTATGGCGATAGCTTGCGAAGCACCAACAGGTAGAGCCCGACCCAATAGTTCAACAGGCTTTCCAATCATGTTGGCAAGACGCGCGGCTAGGCTGGGATGCTCGAGCAACTGAACAGCATTGCGGAGTGCATCGGTGTCGCTTTTGTCGATCCTCATGGACGTGCCATGTTCATTAATTGAATGCATCATCTGTGGGCCCCAAGCTGCGCTCAACTTTGACTACTCAATGGCCGCTTTATCCCAATAGCGGACATCCGTCACATCGGCCTATAGGTCGGTGTTGGGTCATTAACGACATCGGAATTGCTTGTAATAATCGAGTTTATCGGAACCGTTGGCGGAGAGACTACCGTAAGGTGGCCTTTCTGTTTCAGGCGCACCAACCACGTCCGGCCGGCGCAATCGTATCAGCACCGCTGACCCATTGATCTGCATCATTACGCATAGCGATTGCGGGGCTTTGACTGATGTACGTGAGGACCGGCCTGACGAATGGGCGTTGGAGGATGCCATGATCTCTTTGGAGGATTGCATCGCCTTTTGCGGACTGGACAAAGACGAAGTGGCCGCTATCAGCGAGCACGAGCACATTCCGGAAATCGCGGCCACCGCCTTGGCAGACTATCTGCTGAAGCAACCCCATGGCGGCGAAACCATCCGGACTATGATCATTGACGACATTCACGCGGCACTCTGCGCCGGCCGTGTGAAGCATGCGCAGGAACTATTCATGGCGCTACGGCATTTCCTCGACCAGCATCCTGAAGCGCGCGCTGGCGTAGAGGCATGATGGCGCAGCACGCGAACCGTGTGCGAGGATGGAAAGAGGCGCGCCAACCCGTTTCGTAGCTCCTGCGGTGATTGCTTCCAATAACTCTTGTTATCGGAACCATCAAATTCCTCTACCGTGTGCATGTCCGCTTTACCGGGGAAAGCGGACATTCTTTGCGGCAGGTGGCATGTCCGCTTTGTGCCAGAATCAGACATTTTGACTCATTCGATTATCTCGTCGGCGCGGGAGAGCAGCGAGGCAGGTACGGTCAAACCGAGCGCCTTGGCGGTCTTGAGATTGATGACCAGTTCCAATTTGGTGGGCTGCTCCACAGGGAGACCGCCGGGGTTGGCACCCTTGAAAATCTTGCCGATCAGGCCTGGCGACCGGCGGTAGAGATCGGGATAGCTCGCGCCATAACTCAAAAGTCCCCCTGCATCGACAAATTCACGCGAGGGATAGCTGGTGGCAATTTTGTGCATGGAATGTTGATTTTAAACCCTCGCGGTTATGGGATTGGAGTGATCCCCCATTCCTTCGTAAATAAGGTCTCGTCAAACATCCCCAATGCAGGTTCCTCACAATTTTCACTATTCTGCGATCCATCTAACGAACGACCAGGTGCGGTTTGCGGCTATCGAGTAGCCCGCTGTGTGCCAATATCGTGGTGTCGGCAGATTTCTTCTTTCTTTTCCCCACCCCACCAAAAAAATTAACTATTGCGCTCTACATAGCCGCTGGGCGTTGAAGTCCCCACTTCTGCTTGGAAGATGAGGACATGATCGAATTTTTCAAGAAGCCTTGGTGGGTTGGGCCGCTGGTCGCCGGCTTGGCATTCGGTCATCAGGGCACGACCAAGCCCGCAGGCCCAGCCGGCGTTACCGGCTACGAGAAAATCAACAATCGGGGAACTTTGCCCCGGAATGGCAGCGTCGTTGTCATTGCGACATGCCCTGCCGGCAAGCGTGTGATTAGCGGTGGCGGTCATGTCGTGCCCAGTTTTGTCGGCACCACAGATTTGTCGAGACCGGACGGCGATAACGCTTGGCGGGTGCACTTCAAGAGCAACGGCGGCAGCGGCAACGCCACGGTCTATGCCATCTGCGTCACGGCCAACTAAGGCCCACTTGCCACGATCAAGCTGGGGGTGAATCCCGAACTGGATCCGGTGCAGACCGGATAGGCCCCGCCTATTTATCGGGGGTGCCAGGATTATTTTTTCTTCACTGGCACCTCGGAAGGGGTGGGGCGTGACGCCAACCGAAGCGCGACGATGGTCTATTCTTCGACTTCGAGCGCGATCGGAGGCCCTATCACGTTCTTGGTGCCACGGATGCGCACGTAGATCTGAGTTGCGATCAATAACACGCACAGGGCGATGAATACTGCGCTGATCGGTCGCTCCACGAACACACCGATATCGCCACGCGAAATCAACATGGCGCGGCGGAAGTTCTCCTCGAAGCGTGGCCCGAGCACGAAGCCGAGGAGAATCGGTGCCGGATGGAAGCCGAGCCGCAGCAACACGTAGCCGAGAATGCCGATCACGACTGTTTCGCCTACCTGGAACATATCATTATTGGCCGCATAGACACCGATGCTGACGAAGAACAGCGCACTTGGATAGAGATATTTGTACGGAATTGTCAGCAGCTTCACCCAGATCCCGATCAGCGGCACGTTCAGCAAAACGAGTATTATATTGCCAATCCAGAAGCTAGCGACCAGGCCCCAAAAGATATCCGGATGCTCCTTGATTAGTTGTGGGCCAGGCACGATGCCCTGGATCATCAGCGCCCCGAGCAAAAGCGCCATCACCGCATCGCCGGGAATGCCGAGGCTCATAGTGGGAATGAAATCGCCCTGCACTGAAGAATGAGTCGAAGCCTCCGGCGCGATCACACCTTCGATTAACCCCGTACCGAATTTCTCTGGGTGTTTCGAAATTTTCTTCTCCGTTGCATAGGCGACGAAGGACGCGATAGTCGGGCCGGTGCCCGGTATGAGCGCGCATAGGCTGCCAACCATCGTGCCGCGGAACATCGGCGCGATCGCCTGCTTCACGTCGGCTTTGCTTGGGCGCATGTCGCGCAAGCGGACCTTCGTGTACTTCGTATTAATCGATACCACTTGGTTGATGCTGTTCATGAACTCGGCGATGCCGAACAGACCAAGCGCGAGCCCGACCAACTCAATACCGTCATCGAGATGAGTAAAGCCGAACGTGAACCGTTCGGCACCGGTCTCGAGATCCGTTCCAATGATACCCAGCATCAGACCCAGCACCGTCATTGCTACACCCTTGAGCGGCGACCCGCGCGCCAAAGTCGAACCGGCCAAGAGGCCTAGCAGCATTAGTGAACAGATTTCGGCGGGACCGAATTGCAGCGCGACCTGTACCAGCACCGGCGACAGAAAAATCATTTCCGTGATGCCCCAGGAGGCGCCGACGAACGACGCCATCACGGTCAGTCCCAACGCGACGCCGCCCTTGCCCTGCTTGGTCATTGGGAAGCCATCCAGGCAGGTGACTGCATGCGGCGGATGACACGGCAAATTGAGTAGAATCGAGCAGATGGCGCCCCCGTATTGCGCCCCGTACATTACCCCGGCGAGCATGAGGATCGCACCCACTGGTTTTATGCCGAAGGTCAGCGGCAGAAGAATTGAAATCGTCGCCAGCGGGCCCATTCCCGGCAGTACGCCGACCATGTTGCCGACCAGCACACCGATGAAGCACCACATCAGATTATGCGGCTGCAGCGCGACGCCAAACCCGTACCAGAGGTCCGTCAATGCGGTCGTGATCACAGGCCCCTCCACGCCAGCAGCGGCATCGGAACCTGCAGCAGATACGAAAATAACCCGACACCGAATGCCGTGACGACCGCCGCCAGCACGAAGGAGCTTTTCCAAGTCGCCGTACGGTCACCAAGTGCGGAAACGAACACGCAAGCAAAGGTTCCCGGGATCAGCCCGAAGAAACTCCCAAACAAGATGAAGCACAGCGGTCCAGTGAGAATGCAGGCCCAGCCCAGCCACTCTGGATGTTCGGGCAGGATGCTTTCATCCTCGCCTTCAGGTGCCACCAATGCGGTCCCGCCGATCGAGATTCCGAGGAAGATTAAGATGACGCCGAGCGCCGTCGGCAGGAATCCCGGGCCCATGTGCATCAAGGTGCCGACGCGATAGCTTGGCCCCTTCAAGGCCATCAGCAAGCCGAACATGATGATAAGGCCGCCGGCGTAGAAATCTCGTTTGCGCACGAGATTCAGCGCGAGTTGCACAACAGGCCCATGCTTGCGTGCGAGGCGCAAGGTATCCTCCATTATTTTATTATTCGACCTTCGCCCCAGCCGAGGACTAAAGCGGCTATGGTCGATAATCAATCCCATTGTCAAACAGTGGGATTGCACCGTTCGAAAAATTAACGAGAATTTTATCCCGGCGATCGCCGAGCAATCGGTCTCCGCATAACCGATCTTCGCCGGTGGGGACGCCGCCAAGACGTATGCTTGTATCAAGTTTCTTGTGAAATTGTTTGCCGGTCGATAGCGCGACCGCGAACCGATCGCAGGCAATGGCAGATTTCAAAGCGCAGTGGCTCGCCGGTGCTTGGGACTAGAGGTTTGCAATCCGATCAGCTATCGGCCGGTCGCCGACGACGATTCCCGACTGCAATGCTCGAGTACAAACAGGCGGATCGCCGAGGATAGATTATTGTGTTGGCGCGTCTCGTCGATCTTTGCGACCAACGCCGACAGCGTCGCTCGTTGCGCATGCGCGATGTCCTTCAGGTGACCCCAGAAGGCATCTTCAAGGCTGACGCTGGTCTTGTGTCCATCAATGACGATGGAACGTTTGACGACTGAGGACTTCATCAAGGTATACCACCGGAATCTAATCCTTAACATATGGTTAAGCGACAAGCCATCGCGCTCTGTATCTCATGAAAACGCGAACTGACCGCGTCCGCTTTGGGTCAAAAAAAGCCGACATGACCGCATGTCTGCGGACATTGATTTGTCGCTGTCGCATATTCGCTAAGTGCTAATAGCGGACATTCAAAAGTTCGGCTCTCACCAAAAGAAAAACCCCGGGACATTGCCCGGGGCATTCCCTCTGACTGTGCCGGTCAATAAAGACGGTTCAATAGAATTTGTAATTGAAGCCTGCGCGGACGACATTAGCGGTGAAACTGACCGTTTCCGGAACGCCTGGCACGACGTTAAACATCTGACGGCTGCCAAGATCAACGTAAAGGTATTCAATCTTAAACGTCCAATTCCGCTCAAATCCTACTTCCACTCCCGCACCCGCAGTCCAGCCTGCACGAAAATCGCTGCCTGACGATGGGAAGAGCGCATCCCACGCTTTCAGCTCGCCGACCGCAAGTCCGCCAGTCACGTAGGGCAACCAATTGCCGGTCGCGCCCATGGCATAGCCAATGCGTCCACGGAACGTGCCAAGAGATTCCAGCTTCGTCCCGCAAGCATGTGGAGCGGGAGAACTCGCTCCGCACGTCTGGGAATTGCCGCTCACATCGGCCCACGAATAGTCGCCTTCAACACCAAAGACCCACGGACCTTGCTGCCAATTGTAACCCAGCGTGCCACCAATGATGCCGCCGGTCACCGCATACGAGCCATCACCGAATCCGGGGTTTGTTAGCTCTACCAAGCAAGTACCAAAAAAATCGCAGGGAATGCCGGGATCCGTCTGCTTGGAATGACCCCAGGCAACACCGCCTGCGATACCGGCATATGGCCCAGTCCAATTGTAGAGCGGTGCTGCGACCAGAGCCGGCGCTTTCACCGGCAGATCAGCCGCGGAGGCGATCTGAGCGAACGCAATAGTGGAAACGGCAACGATTGCTACCAATGAAAACCGACGCATCAACAGCTCCCCAATTTATATGGGTGCACAATACGTCGAGGATAAAGGCCGAGTCCCGTTGCAATCCCCAGAATCGAGACAGAATCTAGTTATGTTGTATTTTGGTCACGCGTTATCGCATGGCCAAATTTGGGTGCGTTCGAAAGTCCGCTTTGGAAAGGAGACTTCGCACCGCTATTCGATGACCTCGTCGGCGCGGCCGATTATTGGAGTTGGAACGTTAAGCCCGAGCGCCTTGGCAGTCTTGAGATTGATGATCAGCGCGACTTTCGTGGATTTCTCGATGGGTAGCTCAGCCGGCTTCTCGCCCTTGAGAACGCGACCGGTATACATACCGACCTGACGGAATGGTTCCGTCGCGCTGCCACCGTAACTCAGCAGGCCCCCGCCGCCGCGAATGCACGACATTGGTAGATCGTCGGCATCGCATAGCGGATCGCCAGCATAGCGAGCTTGTTCACTACCGCTTTTAAATAATGGGTCGGTGCCGATCACGAGCACGCCGGCGCGTAGTTTGCGCAAAGGCCGTGAATACCGCGTCGAAGTCGCTGGCAGCGGTCGCATGAAGGAGATGAAGCTGTATCCCCAGCTTGTCGGCTACTGCTTGCACCTCTTTCGGGGCCGGCTAAGGCTAGCGACCAATCCGAGCGCGACCGGATCGGCTCCGGCCTCGAAAACGACAGGTATCGTCGTGGTCGCACCCTTTGCGGCAAGTGCCGCAACCGTAGTGATTGCCACGATCACATCGACCTCACAGCGAACCAGTTCGGCTGCCATTCCCGGTAATCGATCGTATTGACTTTCCGCCCAGCGATATTCGATTGCAACGTTCCGGCCTTCAACGTAGCCGGTTTCGCTCAAGCCCTGTCGGATGAAGGCGATGCGGGATGCGTATGCGTCGCCGAAGTGCTGCCTAGTAGACCAACCACCGGCATCTTCGTCCGCTGGGCACGCGCTGAAAGCGGCCATGCAGCCGTACCGCCAATAAGTGCGATAAACTCGCGCCGCCTCATTCAATCACCTCGTCGGCAAGCGACAGTAAATTAGGGGACAATTTGACCCCGAGTGCCCTAGCGGTCTTGAGGTTAATCACCAGCTCGAACTTGCTCGGAAACATAACCGGCAGATCTGCTGGCTTGTCACCATTGAGAACCCGACCAACATAGATGCCGACCTGCCTGTAATGAGCCGTGATGCTGGCACCGTAGCTCATGAGACCACCAGACACTGCGTAGCCACGAAATTGATAGATTGCGGGGATCGCATGCTGAGCCACCAGCGCAATCAACCGATTGCGCCTCGGGTCGAAGAACGGGTCGGCCCCGACTAACAGGGCTCTGACGTGTTGCTGAGCGAGGCTGGCAAACGCAGCGTCGATGTCTTGGTCGCTGCCCCCGCTGAGAACAACTAGCCGCTGGCCAAGCTTTTGCGCCGCCTCTTGCACATCGCGCATCTGCTCCTGCCCTTGGGCGCTATTCTCATTGACCAGCAGGCCAATGACTTCTGCATCGGGGGCAAGCTCTCGCAGCAGTCCAAGTCGCTTAGCTCCTAGGAGCGCAGTAGCAAAAGTGGCGCCGGTCAAATTGCCGCCCGGTCGATTGATATTGGAAACTAACCCTACCTTGACTGGGTCTTCACCGATCGCGAACACAATCGGAATGGAGGCAGTCGCCGCCCTTGCCGCATGGGCAACCTGATAGCCACCGACAGTGGCGAGCACAGTGACTGGGCGCCGAACAAGTTCCTCAACAAGGGCCGATAATTTATCGAAGTGCCCTTCGGCCCATCGGAATTCGATTCTTACGTTGCGGCCCTCATCGTATCCACCTTCGGTAAGGCCCTGTCGAAAGGCAGCCACCTCACCGATGGAGTCACCGGCTGATCGCGAACTCAAGAAGCCTATGATCGGCATCGTAGACTGCTGTGCGCGCGCAACAAGCGGCCATGCAGCCGCCGCGCTGCCAAACGCCGCGATGAATTCGCGCCGTCTCATCTGGCCCTGCCCCTGAGGTGAGAATGGCATCGCATCAGATAAGATAACACCGAAAGGCCCTGGGTGAGTTCTGGCACATTGGCTGCGGCATTAACGATAGCCGGTCATTTTACCTACATGACCGCATGCCTACGCCCATAGCGCTACTCCAATCAAAGCCCCGCCGATCGACTTGTCATAATGGAAGAATGCGCCGCTGCCAGTAAAATACTGGCGAACCGACGTGGTTCGAAAGTAGGGTCGTCTTTGCTTGTGCCCCCGACTACGACGCCCATTGCTATCCCTAAATATAGCGGCCTAAACCCGGCGGCGAGTGAGCGAGCGCCTCACCGTCGTCTTTGAAACCACCTTTAAGGTTACGTGGTCAGGTTACTCGTCGGATCAAGTCGCCTTGGCAACATTGGGTGGCTAAAAACATCGGGCGATTACAGGGGAAGTCGCAAATGACGCCTGCGGAACATTATCGTGCATTAGCAGCAGAGTGTAGCGCGCGGGCTCACAACGAACCACGCCCTGAATATCGTTGCCTATGGCAGCACCTCGTCCGCTCCTACAAACTCCAGCAGCCGAATTGATGTATTTTATGGGCAGTTGCCCGATTACCCCGCAGCCACGTGGCGTCGTTGACAAACGGCGGGCGCAGTGACTCTTTGTCAAATGCGATGAGACAAGTCCGCTATTACCTTTCGAATGAATGGCTGAGCCGTACGCCAAAATGGAGCCCCGCATCGCGGGGCTATTTTTTTGCTGTCCGCGCGCTTAGGTCAAACCGCCCGACGTGCAAGTGCGGAAAGCTGCGGACGGCGTCCGGATGAACTCCTTCGCCATCTCTCGCTCGCGCGCTTTGAATGCTGACACTCGACGGCAAAGATTCTATTCGTAGGAACACCACAGCTCGACCGGTAGCGCGATGATCAGTTCAGCTGGACGAAGTCTGCACGATCATGTGCGCAACCTCACCGCATTACCGTACCGTCAAGTTCTGCACCGTGTGCACGGATCACCACGCGTGGCGGGATGTCGAATTTGCAACGTATTGCAGCCCCAATCCTTACTTATCAATCAGCATGCTGATTCACCTCCGCCGTGCAGCACTGCGAATGGCCGATGAAGAAACGCATGTCACAACATAGACCCACGTTGGTCCCAACTACATTCGCTCTTTTTTCATTAGCTGCTTCTTACGCGGTGTCGGGGGGTGCGCTGCACGCCGCCGAGTGCATCGCCAAGCCAGACAAGCCGCCACCGCAGGGCGAGCACTGGTATTATCGGACCGATCGCACCACCAACCGTCAATGCTGGTATCTCGGACCGGAAGGCGCCAGCGTTCAGAAAAGCGCGACGCAAGAGCCCGCGTCGGATGCGCTCGCACTACCGGCAACGCCACAACCCGCACAGCGGCCGACGGCACCGGCGGCGGCTGAGGCGAATGTTCCGGCACCGGCGGCTCCGGTGCGCTGGCCCGAGGCAGCTAAATTACCGGACGTGCCGCCCTCGTTCGTGCCGGCGCCGAGACCAGCGCTCGCCGAGCGGCCGCGATCGGTCGATGCGATTGATCCCGCATCGACGCCAGCGAGCAATATTGCCGAGGGGTTGGAATCGCCTGCAAACACGCGATCTTCACTCGCTTCTGAACCCGCAAAGGCCACGGGCGACACCGATCATACCTTAGCGCTAGCAATGATCGCGTTCGCGGCGCTTGCCTTTTCCGGCTCGGTGTTTGAGGTCACGCGCTGGCTGAGTCGGCGCAGAGCCAGCAATCGATGGCCGCACCCTTCTGCCTTGAACACACCCTACCCGCGTGCCCAGACGTCTCTCGAGTTTGATTTAGAGACACCGGCACGGCACATTCCGCCGCCGTCCAAGCCGCTCGACCAGACAGAGAGGCTTGCGCAGGCTTTGCAGCAACTCCTGCACGAGCTGCAAACGAAACATTGCGTCTTGCAGCCTGGGCCGAGCACTTTGCCGCGTTCGATTTGCCCGCCAGTCGCCACTGCAACGCGATCAGACCACATCAACAACAGAGTATCGTGAAGCACCACCACAAATCAGGTCTGGTGGCCGAGCTAGTCGCCCCAACCCGCCCAGCCAGCTCCCGCATATGCATCTTGCGGGTTAGGAATGTCGTCAGGTTTCTTCGCTGACTTACAGTGGGCACGCGGGAAGTAGTTTGCGTTGCGATTTGGAAGGAATCTGGCAGCCCTGATGGGTTTTAAAGATTGGCTTTGATCCGCAATGCATCACAGCCCAACGATGTTTAAACGCCCTTCTAATTCGCAAATTGCCCGATTGGGCTCTAGTTCATCCTCCGGTTTCGAAGGCACGGCGGGTCGGCCGGAAGTGTCAATTGGCGTGGCGGATTTCAGGGCATTTAGCCTTTTCAGGTCCACAATGAAATCATAGAAACATTCGAGGGGCACAGAATATTTTCGGTCAGAAGTTGAGTATTTTGTCGTCAATGAAATAATTACGTTCTTGGCGTCGGGCGAGTAGTCGTCCGCTCTCAAAGCAGTGACGCTGATTGGGGGTGTTTTGTCCTCTGTCATGGCACTCAGCCCAAAGGCAAGCGGATGGCTATTTAGTGCGAATCTGCCTTTAATTAACTAGCTCACCAAGAGCCACCGCATTTTGATTTGAGTCAATAAAGCGGTAGTTCACCGAACTTCCATAGGAGTTCACATATGTCCGACTGTTTGCATTGCGACATTCACGAACTGTTGGATAGCGAATTACAAGACAAAGAGGCCAATCTGGTGGAAATTGCGGCAAAAGTAACCGAAGTCCTTGCCGACCTAATTTTGATGGCGCCATCTGACGACCAGTCCAGATTAATAGCTGATGTTCTTGCAAACCTCGGAAGTTTTTTGCTTGAGAAGAAAGAAGCCGCCGACCCAAGTAATCCACGCCGTTCAAGCCATCACTGACCGACGTTTCACCGAACATCATTGCCTATTTAACGTGAAACAGTATAGCCGTTGTGCGTAGGCTGCGGCTGGAATGTCCGCTAAGTGCCAATAGCGGACGTCACGGCTGTAGCTCGAAATGACTGGGAACCCTCAAGGTTGAGCGGTTGTCAGACCTTGTTAAGCGGCAGGGGTTAAAGCCTTAAAGGCGATCGAATAGTTCTTGGAATCTGACTTGCCGCGCCGTGAACAGCAAAGGATGCAGAATTTGAGTTCGACTGAAAAAATTAAATAAAATGCGACGCAAATACTAAAACAATTGTTTGTAACAACGGCGAGCACGCTGACGCCGTCGGCAGCGCGATCACCGCTCTGCAGCACTTCTCCGAGAGTGTCCCCTACAACCTCGACAGCGTCGGCAGCCATGAAGACGGCGCAAACCATCCGGCCTGCAGCTCCCCGGGGGCTAAGTGAGGCTACAAAGTAAAAATGCCCGGCTCTAGAGCCGGGCATTGCAAATAGACAAGACGAAGGCTTTCAATCGTCGCGGTAAATGCGCTCGCGCCGCTCGTGCCGCTCCTGTGCTTCAACAGACAGCGTCGCGATTGGACGCGCCTCCAGCCGGCGCAGCGAGATCGGCTCGCCAGTCTCCTCGCAATATCCGTAAGTGCCATCGTCGATTCGTGTCAGCGCTTCATCGATCTTGGCGACCAGTTTACGCTGACGGTCGCGCGCGCGCAGCTCGATAGCTCGATCGGTTTCGGAAGAGGCGCGATCAGCGATATCGGCGTGATTCTGATTTTCTTCCTGAAGATGCTGCAGTGTTTCCTTGGCTTCCTTGAGGATGTCCTCCCGCCAGGCAAGCAATTTCACGCGAAAATATTCGCGCTGGCGCTCGTTCATGAACGGCTCCTTGTCAGTCGGCCGATAATTTTTGGTTTTGGCCAGCATTCCCACGTAACTCCCTGTGATCTTTTGTTCTTGGGCGTGCAGTCTCGCCCTCGCGCGGCAGGCTTATATACGTCAACCAACCGGCGGACAATATGGGAGTAAAGTCCCCTGATAGGCGGGATTTTGATGACAATTCAATAATTTCCGGGAACTCTGCGGCCCTCGAAAGGCCTGGGCGTTCGGTCTAGTGGACCTGAGGCGCTCAAGAGCGCCCAAGCCCGCACGAAAAGGCGCTTGTTGATCATGCGACACGCGGCCCAATTTGCCGCGCGGCTGCCAAACAAACCGCAAATCCGCGTGACTTGTAACATTGTGTCCATTGGAAAATGTACCAAGGACATTGTCCGCTTCGCTAACTGTGATTGACTTCATCTGATGCGGCAAAGCCATTTTGCCGGATATTATGAATTTAAGAACCTTTGGCGGCCTCGGGGACGAACTTCAACGCCACTCCATTCATACAGTACCGCAAGCCTGTCGGTGGCGGTCCGTCGTCGAAAACATGACCGAGGTGACCGAGGCAGCGCGCGCAATGCACCTCGGTGCGCGTCATGAAAAATGAGCGGTCTATCTTTGTCTCCACCGCATTGGCCAACGGCTGATAAAAGCTCGGCCAGCCAGTGCCACTCTCGAATTTGGTGTCGGACGAGAATAACGGCAAATCGCAGCCAGCGCAGGTGAAGGTTCCCTTGCGCTTCTCCTTGTTAAGCGGGCTGCTGCCGGCGCGTTCGGTGCCGTGCTGGCGCAACACCATGTATTGGTTCGCCGTGAGGCGTTGGCGCCAATCCATATCTGACAATTTGTGATAGTCGGTCGTTTCGGTGGTTGTCATGGTTCCTGCCTTGCCAAACTTAGCCGTAACCGTAAGCGCTGCAAGCGCTGCGCCAGACAACAGAGCGCGCCGATTTATCATTTTCAGCTATCTCCCTTGCGCGCGCTCCACAGTTGCTCAAGCCTTTGATCGCGGCCGCAGTTCCATCGGTAGAATTTATATTTGGTCGGGTTCTTCTGATAGAAATCCTGATGATAGTCCTCCGCCTTATAGAAAGGCCCGGCTGGCACGATCTCGGTGTAGATGGGCTGCTTAAGCTCTGCTTCGACCGTCTTTTTGGAGGCCTCTGCAAGTTTGCGCTGCTCGTCGTCATGAACGAAGATCGCGGTGCGATATTGTTCGCCAACGTCACAGAACTGCCGGTTCTTCACGGTCGGATCGACGTGACGCCAGTAGTAGGAAAGTAGCTCGTCATAGCTAACCTTGTGCGGGTCATAGACGACCTCCACCGCCTCAGCGTGTCCGGTGCCGCCAGCGGAGACTTGAGTATAGCTCGGATTGGCAACACGCCCGCCGGTGTAGCCCGACGTGGTCGAGATTACCCCGGGCACTTTATCGAAATCGGCTTCCGTGCACCAGAAACAGCCGCCGGCAAAGGTTGCCACCGCACGATTCTCCGGCTGATTTGCGTTTTGAGCGACCGCTGTGCAGGCGACCGTTAGCGCAAGGGCCAGGCTGAGCAGCACTCGGGGCATCGGGACGTTTTCCTAGTATCTCACGTGCCTGCCATACAGCTTCCGCAGTTAAACGCAATTCAACTCGTTATCGCGCCGCCATCACGTTCCCGTTAAGCGGCCGTCCCGCGCGCCGGTGACGGCGTTGGGGGACTTCCTGGAAGGTGCGGTGCGCGGCTAGTGAGGCCTCGTCAAATCTCTTTGTCGCGCTGCGTATTGGCTATATGAATCAAGAAAATTGCGCATGCGGTAGAGGGAAGCATGGTATGCGTTTCGAAGGCACCAAGGCCTACGTGGCGACCGATGATCTTAAAGTCGCAGTCAATGCCGCGATCACGCTCGAACGGCCACTGCTGGTCAAAGGTGAACCAGGCACCGGCAAGACCGTGCTGGCTCTGGAAATCGCCAAGGCGATAACCGCGCCGTTAATCGAGTGGCACATCAAATCCACCACCAAAGCACTGCAGGGCCTCTATGAGTATGACGCGGTTTCGCGGCTGCGCGACAGCCAGCTCGGAGACGAGCGCGTCAAGGACATCCGCAACTATATCAAGCGCGGCAAGCTGTGGGACGCCTTTGTCGCCGACGACCGTCCGGTACTACTGATTGATGAAATCGATAAGGCCGATATCGAGTTTCCTAATGACCTGTTGCAGGAACTCGACCGCATGGAGTTTTTTGTCTACGAGACAGGCGAGACGGTAAAGGCGTGCCGCCGGCCGATCGTCGTCATAACTTCTAACAACGAGAAAGAATTGCCGGACGCTTTTTTGCGCCGATGCTTTTTTCACTACATCCGGTTTCCGGACGCTGACACCATGCGTGCGATTATTC
>DASSLE010000489.1:0-4972 GCA_035689725.1 Pseudolabrys sp. | reverse complement strand
CTTCACGCCGCTCTCAATGAAGGTTGGGATATCGGGCGCGAGCTTGGAGCGATTGCTCGCCGCGATCGCGACGATATGTGCCTGGCCGCCCTTGTGCAGCGGCAATGCAGTAGAGAATTCCGTCATCGCCGCCTGGATGCTGCCACCGATCAGGTCGGGCATCAGCGCGCCGCCGCTGCGATAGGGGATGTGCACGACGTTGGCGCCGGTCGCAGCCTTAAAGCGCTCGAGCGTCATATGGGTGGCGCTGCCGACACCGCTGGTGGCGATGCTGATCTGTGCCTTCTTCGATAGCGCAATCAGCTCTGCGATGTTTTTGGCCTCGACTTTGTTGTTGAGGATGATCACGTGCGGCACGTAGCTGGTCAGTGCCACCGGTGCAAAATCTTTCAGCGGATCGTAGCCGAGTTTGGCCTGCACGAAGGGATTGACAGTAAGCGGCCCGTTCGAGCCAACCAGCAGCGTGTAGCCATCGGGTGCCGAGCGCGCCACGGCTTCAGCACCAATGCTGCCGCCGGCGCCGCCGCGGTTGTCGACCACGACCGGTTCGCCAAGCGCACTCGAAATTCGCTCGCCGACCAGGCGCCCGACGATGTCAGCGTTACCGCCGGCAGCGAATGGCACAATCAGTCGGATCGGCCGGTCGGGATAGGCAGCAAAGGCTGCGCGTGGCAGCAGCATTGCCGCCGGGGCAAGGCCAAGGGCGGCAATCAGCGTGCGGCGTGAGATTGGCATGGTTGTCCTCCCTTTCATTTCTTCAATGCCCGGAGGTGAATATATCTCAAACACTTCGTTCCGTACGGCTGAGCCAATTGGCGGGCCTATCCGATCGCGACTGCCTTCGGCGCAGCTTTCTGCTCTATCGCGTGCGACGCCGGCGCACACTGCTGCATCTGACGATGGAAAATTAACCACTCGTTAACCATGCGGGTCGCCTAATGAGAACGATTAATGGAGATTAGAAAATCACCATGTCGAACCCTGCGACGCGACGGAAGTCGATACGTTTTTGCGGCCGATCCTTCCTCGCATTCGTGCTCACACCGGATCCGCCGATCTACGCGTGGCTCGCCAATCTTGATGAGTGGAGCAGTCAGTTCGCGGGATACTTCGCCGGCAAACCGGTGGTGCTCGACGTGTCGACCGTGAAGTTAGGCAATGGCGCGATCGTACACCTCATCAACGAACTGCAGCGGCGCAATATCCGCATCATGGGGCTGGAAGGGATCGAGCAGTCCGAGCTCGGGCCTGACCTTCCCCCCGTTTTGAAGGGTGGCCGTGCGGTGACGGTCGCCGAACGGCCGGAGACGGCGCCCGACCCGAAACCTCCTCAGAAGGAATCGGCATCGCTGTTGCTGGAAAGCCCCGTACGCTCGGGCCAGTCAATTGTCTTCCCAGACGGCGACATTACGGTGCTCGGCTCGGTCGCCTCAGGCGCCGAAATTATGGCCGGCGGCTCGATCCACATTTATGGCGCTCTTCGCGGTCGCGCCTTCGCCGGTTTGGCGGGAAACTCCCGGGCGCGCATTTTCTGCAACAAAGTCGAAGCTGAACTGCTCGCCATCGACGGCCATTACCGCATTGCCGACGACATTGAATCGAGCCTGCGCAGCCAGCCCATACAGGCTTGGCTGAAAGACAACGAGATGTTCATCACACCTCTCAACTGAAACTGTCTTACAGGGATAAACACAATGGCAAAAATCGTAGTTGTGACATCTGGCAAAGGCGGCGTCGGCAAGACCACGTCGACCGCCGCCCTTGGTGCAGCACTTGCTCAGTCCGGGAAGACCGTGGCCGTGGTTGATTTTGACGTCGGCTTGCGCAATCTCGATCTCGTCATGGGCGCGGAACGACGGGTGGTATTCGACTTCATCAATGTGATCCACGGTACCGCCAAACTTTCGCAGGCACTGATTCGCGACAAGCGTCTCGATACGTTGTGGCTGCTGCCAGCTTCGCAGACCCGCGACAAGGACGCGCTCACCGCCGCCGGCGTCGCCAAGGTTATCGCGCAGCTGCGCCAGAAGTTCGATTGGGTGATCTGCGATAGTCCAGCAGGCATCGAGCGCGGAGCGATGCTCGCCATGCGCCATGCCGACGCCGCTGTCATCGTGACTAACCCGGAGGTTTCCTCGGTACGCGATTCCGACCGCATCATCGGTCTGCTCGACGCCAAGACCTTGAAAGCCGAGCAGGGCGAACGGGTCGAGAAACACCTATTGATTACGCGCTACGACGCGGTGCGTGCCGGCAAAGGGGAGATGATGAGCATTGACGACGTGCTTGAAATTCTTTCGGTCCCTCTTCTCGGGGTCGTGCCGGAGAGCCAAGAAGTGCTGCGCGCCTCCAATATCGGTGCGCCGGTTACCTTGAGCGACGCTTCTAGCGCGCCCGCCCGCGCCTATTGCGACGCCATGCGCCGTCTCAAGGGCGAAGACTTGCCGATGACGATACCAAGCGACGCGAAGAATTTGTTCGGCAAACTCTTCGGACGGAGAGCTGCATGAGCATATTCAACTGGTTCAACTGGGAGCATCGGCGTGGCACGGCACCGGTTGCGCGCGATCGCCTCAAGGTTCTGCTCGCGCATGAGGGCACACGCGGCACAAAATCCGATCTCTTGGGCCTGTTGCGTGCAGAAATCGTGGCCGTAATCTGCCGCTACGTCTCGGTCGAGCCGGACAAGGTCCAAGTGAAAATGGGTCGCCGCGTAAAGGCCTCAACGCTCGCATTCGAAGTCGAAGTCCCGGCCTAACGAGACGATATGGTCGGCTCAACTTGAGCTTCTAACACCGATGTCCTGTCATTCCAGCTCATGAAGCAAACATGACCAACATCACCGATATTCGCGAGATGAAGGCGTGCATTACCGTTTTCGGCGTCGGCGGCGCCGGCGGCAACGCCGTCAACAACATGATCGCAGCAGGCCTGCAAGGCGTCGACTTCGTCGTCGCCAATACCGATGCACAGGCGCTCACCAAGTCAAAAGCCGAGCGCATCATTCAGATGGGAGCGCAGGTGACTGCGGGTCTCGGCGCCGGCTCAGAGCCGGAGGTGGGGCGCGCGGCAGCGGAAGAGGTAATTAATTCAATTCGCGATCATTTGACCGGCGCACACATGGTGTTTGTGACCGCCGGCATGGGTGGCGGCACCGGCACGGGCGCGGCACCGATCATTGCCAAAACCGCGCGCGAACTCGGCATTCTCACCATCGGTGTAGTCACCAAGCCATTCCATTTCGAGGGCCAGCGGCGCATGCGCATTGCCGAAGCGGGTATCATCGAGCTGCAGAAGGTGGTGGACACGCTTCTTATCATCCCGAACCAGAACCTGTTCCGGGTAGCCATCGAGAAGACCACTTTTGTCGATGCCTTCGCCATGGCCGACCAGGTGCTATATTCGGGTGTGGCTTGCATCACCGACCTAATAGTCAAAGAAGGTCTGATCAATCTCGATTTTGCCGATGTGCGCGCCGTGATGCGCGAGAAGGGCAAGGCAATGATGGGCATGGGCGAGGCTTCCGGCGAGAAGCGCGTGCTCACCGCCGCGGAGGCCGCCATTTCAAATCCGCTGATCGAGGACCCCTCGATTAAGCGCGCGAGCGGCCTGCTGATCTCGATCACTGGCGGCAAGGACCTGACGTTATTCGAGGTTGACGAAGCCGCTACCCGCATCCGCGAAGAGGCCGACCAGGATGCCAACATCATCGTCGGCGCCACCTTCGACGAAAGCCTGGAAGGCATCGTCCGAGTCTCGGTGGTGGCCACCGGCATCGACAACACCGGCGCGGCGCACCAGACGCAGCCTGCGGAAAGCGCACTGACGGAACTCGCCGGCAAGCTGCGCAACGACAGCCGGCGCATTGCCGACCGGATCGAGAGTAGTGCACCGCTGCCGCAATTAGAAAGTCCGCCGCTGCGCCCGGCGGCCCCCCACCCCGAAGGACGACCGGCAAAGCCGATTTCGGAATACGTGTGCCGACCGGCTCTGCAGGGTCTCGATCCGTACGGCCGCCCTTCTGCTGGGCATAATCAGATCGAGAAGGACGAGGACATCCTCGAAATCCCGGCCTTCCTGCGCCGCCGCGTGGCCACTTGATAGCTCGACCGGTCTCTGCAACGCGGTGGGAAAAGACTTGATCGCCAAAAACTCGCCGCGCTAACCAACGGAAATATGGTTTCGGAGTATTTGAGGCGTCTAGCTACGCGGGTGGTCCAGCCGAAGAACGCGCGAAGTCCTGGATGTCGATTTCATGGATTCTCATGGTGTCTCCCCCTTCTGCGTCAGGTCGATTGGCTGAACATTTATTCAGTCACTTAAAAATTAGCCATTACAAAGCAAAGAGAGTTTGGTCGGCCGGATCGACCTGGTGGGATAAACCGGGCCTATCTTAACGCGATGCCGCCATAATCGATGCTATCGCCCAGGCCATGAAAGAGCGCTCTTTCGGCTCAGGCCATTGCCAAGGGCGCTGCATTGCGCAAAAATTTGATTGTTATCTTGAGCATAGCCTCAACGCCTAGGTGCGAAGCGGGCCAAAGCAGGAAATTGGCGGCCATCGAAGCAGCCATATGAAGCCATGCGATTAAGGGAGGTTACGATGAAGCGTAGCTTACTCAACTTAATGGCGGCGAGTGCGGCGCTGACATTCATTACGGCGCTGGGGCAACCCGCCGCAGCGCAAGAAAAACCGATCCGCATTGGAGTCAATACCGCGATTCAGTTGCAAGTCGGTCGTGACGCCATCGATGCCGTGCGTATGGCGATCGGGGAAATTAACGAGCAAGGTGGTGTGCTCGGCCGCAAACTTGAAATGATCGTGGCGGATGAGGGAGAAGCGGCCTCCGAAGGCCCAAAGGTCGGCATTGCCGCGGTCAACAAGCTTACCGGAGAAGAGGGCGTCAACGTACTCATTGGCGGCTACGATTCCGGTGTGACACTTGGCGAGCTGCCACACATCTCACGCGCA
>DASSLE010000488.1:0-5878 GCA_035689725.1 Pseudolabrys sp. | reverse complement strand
TTCGCCGGGGGCAGGGCAGGCGATGACCGGAAAAACTGTGACGCGGGCCGACTTGTGCGAGGCGGTCTATCAAAAAGTCGGTCTTTCACGCACGGAATCCGCGGCTCTGGTTGAGTTGGTGCTCAAGGAGATCACCGACTGTCTCGAGCGCGGAGAAACCGTCAAGCTTTCGTCGTTCGGCTCGTTTGTGGTGCGTAAGAAAGGTCAGCGTATCGGCCGCAACCCCAAAACCGGTAAGGAAGTGCCCATCTCGCCGCGGCGGGTTATGGTGTTCAAGCCGTCGGCGATTCTCAAGCAACGCATCAACGGCGCCAGTGAGCCAGGCTAAGCCGTCATCCTCGTTAGCGTAACCGCGTTAGCATCAAACTCAGGAGAGGAACGCTTTGGACAACAAGGCGCCAGACGCATTTCGCACTATCAGTGAAGTGGCGGACGAACTCGATCTGCCGCAGCATGTGCTGCGCTTTTGGGAGAGCCGCTTTCACGAAATCAAACCTATGAAACGCGGCGGCGGTCGGCGGTACTATCGCCCCGACGACATCGATTTGCTGCGCGGGATACGTCATTTGTTGTATGGCGAGGGCTACACCATTCGCGGCGTGCAGCGAATCTTGCGCGAGCAAGGCGTGAAGTTCGTTCAGGCGGTGTGGGAGGACGGTGCGCCTCAGCCGCCACATGGCGTGATCGAAGAAGACGAGTTCGCCGATGAGGCAGTGACGACGGACGATGATGTCGACACCGAGGAAGACCGTGGCTTGCGCGGTCGCCTATCCTCGCTGATCGGACGTGATCTCGGCGATCGGCAAGATGACGCAGCAAGCCGCGTCGAGCCGCCGCTGACCAGCGCGCCGGTTCCCCGGATTGATCCGACCGACCGCGCGATTCACGGTCTAACAGCGTCTGATCCATCAAAGTCGGTGGAACCCATGCCGGCCACATCGCGGCAGCCATCGTCCGGGACAACCGGTAGCGGCCTCGGACGTGAGGATCTGCGCAAATTGCACGCCGCACTGCACGAGCTCGCCGAATGCCGCAAGCTGATCGATGCGGCGGTTACGCGGCCCCATTAGCAGTATTTCCGTCAGCTTCGAGGCCATGAACCATGGTGCTCGACTAATGGCTGTGTAGAATGCTTTTGCCCGAAAATTCGGGAGGCTGAGTTAACTCAACCCGCAAATAGCAGGCGAGGAAAGCCGTCTGCTGGCAGGGTAGCTCCAATCAATATTGTGGATCGATTGTCATGGCCGCGTCGGATTCCCTGATCATTGAACGTCCGTCGGACGACATTGTCGTCCTGAAGATCAATCGTCCGCAGGTGCGCAACGCGCTCAATCTCGATGTGCGCACGCGGCTCGTTGACGAGATCACGCGTTTCGGCGCCGACAATGCCGTGCGCTGCGTGATTGTGACCGGTTCGGATGCGGCGTTTGCCGCGGGCGCCGATATCGGCGAGATGGCGGAAGCCGCTCCGGTCGAAGTCATGTCGCGAAATGTGCAGAAATATTGGCGTGCGATCATGGATTTTCCGAAGCCGTTGATCGCAGCGGTGGAGGGATTTGCGCTCGGCGGGGGACTCGAACTCGCTTTATGTGCGGACATCATTGTTGCAGGTGAGGGGGCGAAGCTCGGTCTGCCCGAGGTCAAGGTCGGTATCTTGCCGGGCGGCGGAGGCACGCAAAAGCTTGCGCGCCTCGTCGGTCGCCATCGCGCAATGTTGCTGATCATGACCGGGAGAATGTTTGGCGCCGCTGAAGCCCTGAACATGGGCGTGGTCAGCGAAGTTGCGCCGACAGGCCAGGCGCTCGCACACGCACTCGACATTGCGCGGGAAATCGCGGCCATGCCTCCGATTTCGATCATGCAGATCAAAGAAATCGTGAATGCCGGCCTGAATGCGCCGCTCGAAACCGCACTGATGCTGGAGCGCAAGGCGTTTCAATTGCAGTTTGCCACGCGCGATCAGAAGGAAGGCATGCGCGCCTTCATGGAAAAAAGAAAACCAAAGTTCGAAGGGCAATGACGTGTGGCAGTGAATCTTTCCAGGTCCGATCTGATCGCTGCAGTATTCGGCGCCGGCACCATGGGGCGTGGCATTGCGCAGGTGTGCGCGCAGGCCGGCCTCACCACTTTACTGTTTGATTCCCGCTACGGTGCAGTGAAAGAAGCCGTTGCGATGATCGACAAGGGCCTTGAGGGCCTGGTGTCGAAAGGCCGCATGACCGCCGATGCCAAACGCGGCGCGCTCGAACGCCTAAAACCAATCCGCTCCTTCGACGAAGCAAAAGGCGCCGGCATTATTATCGAAGCGATTGTCGAAGAGCTTGCGGCCAAGCGCGAATTATTCCGCGAACTGGAAAAACGTCTGGCGCCGGATACGGTGCTCGCCACCAATACGTCCTCGCTGTCCGTGACGAAAATCGCCGCCGGCTGCGAAAGGCCGGGGCGCGTCGCCGGCCTGCATTTTTTCAACCCGCCGCCGCTGATGCGGTTGGTGGAGGTGATCGGCGGCCTGCGGAGTGATCAGACGTTGGTCGAGGCGCTTGTCGGTTTCGTAAAACGGATCGGCAAACATCCCGTGGTCGCAGCCGATACACCCGGCTTTGTCGTCAACCACGCGGGCCGCGCCTATGGGCCGGAGGCATTGCGCATCGTGTCGCAAGGTATCGCGAGCCCACGCGAAGTCGACCTGTTGATGAAAGAGGCCGCCGGATTCCGGATGGGCCCGTTCGAATTGCTCGATCTTGTCGGCGGTGACGTCACCCACGCCGTGATGGTGAGTATCTTTGAGCAATATTTTGGCGAGCCTATGTACCAACCTTCGGCGCAAATGGCGGTACGCGTCGCTGGTGGCCTGCTCGGCCGCAAGACCAAGCAGGGTTTCTACAACTATGATGGTCTGCCGGATGCGAGCCCGCCAACGGTTGCGGTTGTAGCGGAGCCGCTGCCGGCATCTGCCTGGATCGCGGACGAGGATGGTGGCAGCGAGCTTGCCGAATGGCTGGAGAGCGCAGGAGTTAAAGTTCAACGCGGCGGCACGGCGGCCGCGGGCGCGCCCTGTTTCGTGACGCCTTTAGGCGAAGACGCTTCGAACGCCGCTATCCGCCTGGGCCTCGATCCGGCACGCACGGTTGCAGTCGATATGCTCGGGCGCTTCGAGAGCCGCCGCACGCTGATGAAGACCCCGCTCACCAAGCCCGAAATTCTTGGCGCGGCAGTTGCCGCGTTGTCAGCCGGCAATGTCCCGGTGACTGTAATCAATGACAGTCCCGGTTTTGTGGTGCAGCGGCTGCTCGCAATGATCATCAATATCGGCACCCGCATCGCCGAGCTGCGTATTGCCACGCCTGCCGATATCGACACTGCGGTTGAGTTTGGTTTGAACTACCCGAAAGGGCCGCTCGCGCTCGGAGATGCATTGGATGCGGCGCGTGTGCTTGCGGTGCTCGACGGTATGCATGCCATCACACTCGATCCGAAATACCGTGCCACCACCTGGCTTCGCCGGCGCGCGCGCCTCGGCGTATCGTTGCGCACGCCCGATTGAGGCGAGCGCGCATATCAATGCTTGGTTGTGAGGTATCCACAACTAGTGAGTGGTGGCGATGACGCGGGCGGGAGCAATCAGCGAACGGGAAGCGGCTCATTCATCACGAGTTGAGGCGGAGAACAGCGCCTACGTATCGGAAGAGGTATTTTAGTAGCCGTTATAATTCTACCGGGAGTGACCGCTGATTTGTTTTTTTCGCGGAAAATAATAAAACGGACCTAAGCAAATTTAGTTTTTGGAAATGTCTCGCGATTAAGTTTCGGCTGCATGCATTTCTGGTCTCGTGTATACGCATGACGAGAGCCCTGGCCTTCGCCCCACAAGCCCGACCGGGGCTCTTTTATTCTTACCTAAATCGGGTGTACTTGTCGGGAAACCTCTATGCTGAAAGAATCCGACCTCCAACGAGTACTCCGGCAAATCGAACTCGAGGTCTTGAAAGAAACGAACGACTTGAATGCGCCGCTCGCGCCAGCCTTACACGCGAATCACGAGACGGATTTCTTCCGGCTGTTACCGGAAGAAGAGAAGAATGCCTTCATGAAATCTTTTTGTGCTAAAGGCCGGCAGCTATTGGCGGAACTGGAGAAAACAATTGATGACCCGCCAGACCTGTTTGACCTTTCTAGTCAGGACTAAAGTGGTCGTTTAGCCGCGAAGGTTTTTGCAAATTCGGCAGCTATAGCCGGATCAGCGAAGCACCACCTCTTTGTGGGCGCATGCATTCTTTCGATGAAGTGGCTGACAGGATGGACGGGCAATGAGACCCCGCCGATAGCTTACTGCAAGGTGGTTGGGAAAACGAGAAGGCGAGCTAAGGCCGCGGCCACGGCTATTTTTTTGCTGTTTTTTGCTTTCCCAATGCTTTCCATGGTCGACTTTGTGGAAAGCGGTTTCCGGCGAAGGCTTTGATTTATCTGGTCGGGGCGGCGGGATTTGAACCCACGACCCCCCGTCCCCCAGATTGTGACTATCGGCGCTCGTAAGTGCACACGAGCCCACAAACTAAGTGGTGCGAATTGTGGAGATACCTTCAGTCTTAACGGTCGGAAATATTTACAAGCCATCGAAGTCCGCTCTGTGGCGGCAGGCGAGCGTCGCGCTAGGCCAGCGAGATGCGTACACCGCGTCGGCGAAGCAGCATACGCCGGGCATTGGGCGCGCGCTCGCATTGTGTCAGAATTGGTCCGATGGAATTCGGACGGGCAGGCGCATGTTGCATCGGCTGATCGTCATTGCGGTGACGCTTCTTTCTGGCTTCGCCGGCGGCCAGGCCGCGGCGCAGGAGGCGATCGGCGCGGTCAGCCGCATACAGGGGAGGCGAGCGGAACGCGTGGCAGCGCCACACGAGCACTCGGCCTCAACGCGTCCGTCTTTCTCAACGAGGTCGTGTCGACCGGTGAGGCGGTGCGGCTGGAAGTCAACTTCACCGATAACACGCGGCTGACGCTCGGCGAGAAGGCGAAGCTGACGCTCGATAAGTACGTCTTTAGCGGAACGATCAAGTTCGGGGTGATCGGCGCCTTCCGGTTTCTCTCCGGCCAGGTGTCGAAGCTGGCGAGTTCTGACGTCAGCGTGACAACGCCTGCCGCGACCGTCGGCATCCGCGGGACGGAATTCTGGGGCGGGCCGATCGACGATCAGGCGCTCGGCGTGTTCCTTATCGAAGGTGCCGTGAGCGTGTCGAACGCGGCGGGCGAGCAGATCCTGAGCCAGCCCGGCCAAGGCACTAATATCGCCACGCCGGGCGCAGCGCCCAGGCCCGTCACCTTCTGGCCGCCGGACAAGGTCACCCGCGCCATCGCGACCGTGACGTTCCAATAGCGAGTGACGCCGTCATCGCCGAACTGAACTCGGTCGATAGCGTGTAGACGCGTGGCGCCGCCTTTCAAGCGGGCCGCTGGCATTGGGAATTCGGTTCGTCCGCTTTGGTACAATAGCGGACAAATGCGGGCGCAGTCGGATTGTCCGCTTAGTGCCAATAGCGGACATTCGCGGAAACGAGCGGCTAGTCGTCGTCTTCGCTGTCAGGCGTTGGGTGGTGAACTAGATACCTAGTGCTGCAATTGTGGCAGACGAAAACATCGTACCCAAGCGACGGGTCGCCACGCTCGCGTACCATTGCCACCCTGCAAACAGGGCAAGGTCTCGGTGGTGGTAATTGAGCGCCCATGAAGACTCTCAATAAGCCTCTGCCTAAGTGCGATTCGTGCTATTTCGCTCGGGCGGCAACGCACTCATTCACGAAGCGGGAGCGATCTTCCATCTTTATCTTCTGCTGCTCGGCTTGCTTCTCGCACTCACGCATCTTCGACGCTTTGTCGCTCGGCA
>DASSLE010000487.1:0-2092 GCA_035689725.1 Pseudolabrys sp. | reverse complement strand
CAGCCGAGTCACTATCGAAGCCCGTATCGCAGAACGGCGTCGCGCCGAAAATGGGAACGAGTTGACGATGCGAGGCGATGACGATTACTACCTGCCCACTGCCAAGGCCAAAGCCCAGGCAGAACTCATGAAGTGGCTCTGTCAGGGCTAATCTGTCGCCCGAACAAAAGCCGCGCCCCCAACTGGCGCGGCTTTTTCTTTTCTTGTGGTGGTGATCGCGATAGCCGGGCTTCCCTATTTGACCTTGCGGAAAATTTGCGGCTCGGCCCGTGGCTGTGGCGCCATCTGATTGGCGGCGCCGTCCGAAATTTATCTTCTTGGCCTCTCGACCCTGCCTGCCTCGACTCGTAAAAAAACTCCATCGATGTGAACTATCTCACAGTCGATCGCACCACAGCCGTCATAAACGGATTGCAGCTTGCATGTACCGCAGAGTCAAAATGGAGGCTCTCATGCGCGAAACCGTTCGTGTTGCGATTGGTGTTGCTGTTGGTGTTGCAGCTCTTGTTGCCCCGATAGGAGCGAGAATAACGGGAATTGGTGCAAACAATGCGCAGCGCGTGCTGGAGGCTACCGTTCAGATGGAAAGACTGGCGACAGATCTGGAACACGCGAAGAAGATAGCACCTGAAACGAAGGTTGAGATTGCCCGGCTCACCCGTCAGCCTTGGTACGACTGCAATCAGTTGGCTTGTCGGACAGCGCTTGAGATGCGCAATCGTGCGGCCCGCGAACGCTTGCAAGCGGTACTAGCAGGCAGCGAGGCTCCGACCCTACTCAGTGCACGACACACCATCGGGGCTCAGCCAACGCACTGAGCAGCACTGCGCCTTGAGGTCCGCCCCATCGGCCTGCTCACGGCTCGCCGCGCAACCGTATTTCTCGGGCAGAGGGGAGCTCCCGAAGGCAGCAGCGGCCACCCGTGTTCTTGACTGGGCATTCTGATCGGAACACCCTACCGGCCATAGTACATCGAACCGTTTGGTGTTGCGTCATGCTTAACCTGACCCCGCTGGCTCCCAGAGAGCCAGATGTCACCGTTCACATCGTTCTGAACGACTTCGGCGAGCTTGGCCGCGCCTATGTCGAGACCGACGAGGCGGAAGCAGATGAAACGACCATCATAGAAAACATCCTCAGCGGTCAGTATTCGTGCCCGCTGCGGGTGGTCGCCTTCAACACCTCCGAAGGCTGGAGCCGCGACGTCACCGAGGACATTGCGGTTGCCGTGATGAACCGTGTGCGCGGCGAACACCGCTCGATCGGAAAGGCTGCGCAGGAGTTTTTGGAGCGGGTACTCGGGGTGGATGCACCTATTGGCCCCTAGCGGACAATCCAACCGCACCCGCGTTTGTCCGCTATTGGAGTAACAGCGGACAAGTACGAGCGCAGGCTGCGGGTCGGCCCGACGACGCGGTGCACGAATGATGTAACGGTTCACCAAATGAAATTGCTCCCGCTCGCCACAGGTTACGCTATAGTTAGTTGCAGAAACTAAAAGAGAACGTCGCGACGAGACCAGTGACCGTTCCGTGAGGAGCTCTGATGGACAACAGGCGTAGGAGAGGCAGAGCTGATCGAATTCGCGTCGCGGGTGGGGAGCGATACGAGGCGCAGCTCGTCGCGCGGAAGTTTCGCGTCGGCCTAGCTGTGGTGCTCTCGGTGATCAAGCGCGTTGGTAATCTGCGATCGAGAGTCTACGACGAACTCAGGCGACTGACGTCCAAGCGTCGTCGCGCGGCGAGGAAGAAGTTCGGCGCGTGAGTAATGGTTCCGCTTTCGGGGGTAAAGCGGACATGCGTTGGACGGCGCGAGACGTCTGCTTTTGACCCAAAGCGGACAAGCGGTAGCGGTAATCGGCAGCCTAGGAGGGTGGCAAAATCATCACACACAGAATGTGGCGCGCGGTTGTGTGAACCACATCACATTGCAAGCATGAGGTCCTGCCTACTTTCAGATTAAGATTTGGAGGATTGGACATGCAGGTTACCTCTACCTACGCAAGTTTCCATTATGCCGACCTGCCGCTTGCAACCTATCGCACTGACGAGGTCGTGCTCGCCGCTGGTTCGAGGACAGGCCGGTTGCTGTT
>DASSLE010000486.1:0-5606 GCA_035689725.1 Pseudolabrys sp. | reverse complement strand
AGAACGGCAAGCTGATCCCGATTGATCTCAAGACCGGCGACACCGTGCTGTTCGGCAAATGGTCGGGCACCGAGGTGAAGATCGACGGCCAGGATCTCCTGATCATGAAGGAGTCCGACATCATGGGCGTGATCGAAGGCGGCGCCGCTGCCAAGAAGAAGGCCGCCTAAGGGCTGCCGATCTGAAATTCTAGATCAGAGGAACACAAACAATGGCTGCTAAAGACGTCAAATTTTCTGTCGATGCCCGTGACCGTATGCTGCGCGGCATCGACATCCTCGCCAATGCGGTGAAGGTGACGCTCGGTCCGAAAGGCCGCAACGTCGTGCTCGATAAATCGTTCGGCGCTCCACGCATCACCAAGGATGGTGTGACGGTGGCGAAGGAGATCGAGCTCCAAGACAAGTTCGAGAACATGGGCGCGCAGATGTTGCGTGAAGTCGCGTCCAAGACCTCGGACGTAGCCGGTGACGGCACCACGACCGCCACCGTGCTCGCCCACGCGATTGTGCGGGAAGGCTCCAAGGCCGTAGCCGCAGGCATGAACCCGATGGACCTCAAGCGCGGCGTTGACCTCGCCGTCGAGGCCATCGTCAAGGACCTGGAGAAGAACTCCAAGAAGGTCACGTCGAATGAAGAGATCGCCCAGGTCGGCACCATCTCCGCCAATGGTGATCGCGAGATCGGTGACTTCCTCGCCAAGGCGATGCAGAAGGTCGGCAACGAGGGGGTGATCACGGTCGAAGAGGCAAAGTCTCTTGAGACCGAGCTCGACGTGGTCGAAGGCATGCAGTTCGACCGCGGCTACATCTCCCCCTACTTCGTCACCAATGCCGAGAAGATGCGGGCCGAGATGGAGGATCCCTACATCCTCATTTACGAAAAGAAGCTGTCGGGCCTGCAGGAGTTGCTGCCACTGCTCGAGTCAGTGGTGCAGACCAGCAAGCCCCTGCTGATCGTGGCCGAAGACGTCGAGGGCGAGGCGCTTGCCACGCTTGTCGTCAACAAGCTGCGCGGCGGGCTCAAGGTCGCAGCGGTGAAAGCGCCGGGCTTCGGCGACCGCCGCAAGGCCATGCTGCAGGATATCGCTATCCTGACCGGCGGACAGATGATCAGTGAAGATCTCGGCATTAAGCTCGACAAGGTCACCGTCAACATGCTCGGGCGCGCCAAGAGAGTGTCGATCGACAAGGAGAACACCACGATCATTCACGGCGCCGGCAAGAAGGCCGACATCGAGGCACGCGTCAACCAGATCAAGACGGAGATCGAGGAGACCACCTCCGACTACGATCGCGAGAAGCTGCAGGAGCGGCTTGCCAAGCTCGCCGGCGGCGTGGCAGTGATCCGCGTCGGTGGCGCCACCGAGACCGAGGTGAAGGAGCGCAAGGATCGCGTCGATGACGCGATGCACGCTACCCGCGCCGCGGTCGAGGAAGGTGTCCTGCCGGGTGGTGGTGTCGCCCTGCTGCGTTCGGTCGAGGCCCTCAAGCGCCTCAATACAGAAAATGAAGACCAGAAGCACGGCGTCGACATCGTGCGCAAGGCGATCCAGACCCCGGCTCGTCAGATCGCAATCAATGCCGGCGCCGATGGCTCGGTCGTGGTCGGCAAGATCATGGACAAGGACCAGTATTCATACGGCTTCGACGCACAGTCAGGCGAGTACGGCAACCTTGTCAGCAAGGGCATCATCGACCCGACCAAGGTCGTTCGCTGCGCCCTGCAGGACGCGGCTTCGGTCGCAGGTCTCCTGATCACCACGGAAGCCATGGTTGCTGAAGTGCCGAAGAAGGAGACTGCAGCTCCGGCAATGCCCGGTGGCGGCATGGGCGGGATGGATTACTAATTCATCAACCTCATAGGCGCAAAAAAGAGGCTCGGGGGAAATCCCGGGCCTTTTTAATTTGTCGACACCCGGTAACGCTCGCACTCACCAATTTCTCAATACCAGCAGCAATACCAACCAGCTACTTATTAAGCTTTAGCGACAGGCTGGGCTTTGGCTTGCCCTGTCCTGCGGCGCCCCTCGGTTCGGTCTGGTCATTCAACTCGACCTCTCCGCTCAAGCGAAAGTCACGCGACGAAGTGCCCACACGAATCGTGTACTGACCGGCATCAGTCCGGAAGTCGTGGACGTTGACGTCGTAGTACGCGAAACTTCGTTGTGTCAGCCGGACATGAACCATCCGACTCTCTCCCGGTTGCAGAAGAATTTTTTCAAACCCCTTCAATTCGCGTAGCGGACGATCGACTTTCGGGGCGCGCGGCTCGACATAAACTTGCGGGACTTCGCGGCCGGCGCGGCTACCGGTGTTGGTCAGCGTGAAGCTCACGTCGATAACAGGATTGCGCGCGTCACTATCGATCGCCGCGATTTTCAAATCGCTATAGGCGAAGGAGGTGTACGAAAGCCCGAAGCCGAAAGGGAAAAGCGGGGTCACACCGCTTTTATCGAAATATCGGTACCCGAGATAGATTCCCTCTTGATACGGCACGGTTCCGTTTTTCTCTGGATAAGAGCCGTAGGCGGGCGAATCCATCCAGCGAACCGGCATGGTCACTGGCAAGTGCCCTGAGGGGCTCTCGATTCCAAGCAAAAGATCAGCGAGCGCTGCCCCGCCCTGTTCGCCCGGATACCAGGCGTACAGAATGGCTGGGACCGTCTTTATCCACGATTTCATGGCAAGCGGATTGCCGGTGGTGATCACAACGACCGTGCGCGGATTGACCTTGGCCACCGCCTTGATCAGGCGGACTTGCGCCGCTGGAAGGTCGAAGGTGTAGCGATCGGCGCCTTCGCCCTCGCTATTTTGATTGAATCCGGCGACGATCACCGCCGTGTCCGAACGGGCCGCTAGCTCGATCGCGGCCGCCATCAATTTGGCTCCGGGTGGCACCCAGGCCAACTTAATGCGGGCGTCACCCTCTCTTTGATAATATTCTAAGCGAATTTTATATGTGTGCCCCGCGACCAGCCGAACACTCGCCGTGTCGGTCGTCGTGTCGTGATCGGTCCAATTGTCGATCAACTCTTTGTTGTCGATCCACAAACGCACGCCGTCGTCCGAGACGGTATAAAAAGAGTATCTCCCGGTCACCGGGGCGCGCAGTTCGCCCGTCCAGCGGATGCTGAAATTCACGCCCTTCAGCCGGGGATCGGGCGTGTCGGTCGGGTTCCAATAAAAATCGACGGCCGGATCTACCCCGTCTGTAACAGGCTGACCCTTCAAGTCCGGATTGTCGAAGTACTCGCCGTACAAACCCTGGCCGGAGCCGTGTGACGGCGTCAAGTAAGCGGGGTCGATCGCCGTTCCGCTTGCCAAAACACCTTCGGCAAATCCGATTTCGGCGCGCGCTCCAACTCGATTGCGCAGCCCCTCCAGCACCGACACGTACGAGTCCGGATCGACTTGGGAACTTCCGCCGCCAGCCACATACCGGTTCGCATTAGGTCCGATCACAGCGATCTTGTGAGTGCGACTGAGATCCATCGGCAAAACCGAGCCGTCATTTTTCAGCAAGACGATGCTTTCGCGCGCCAACTGCAGCGCCAAGGCTTTATGGTCGGGCCCATTGACCACGGATGGGTCCGGCCGCAACCGATCGGCGCCATCGAACAAACCGATGCGGAACATCTGTCCGAGAATTCGGCTGACTTTGTCGTCGATCAGACGCTCGGGAACCTCGCCGTCCTTCACGGCCTGGATCAGTTTCGAATTGAAAAACTTGCCGCTCGGCATTTCCAAATCCAAGCCCGCCAGTGCGGCCGGAACCGTGCTATGAGTCGCGCCCCAATCGGAAACGACAAAGCCGGGGAATCTCCACTGCCGCTTCAGGATCGAGGCCAGCAGTGTGGGGTTTTCGCTCGCCCAAAGGCCATTGATTTTGTTGTAGGAGGCCATGACGCTGCCGACGCCTTCTTCGACCGCGCGTTCGTAAGGGACCAGATGAAGCTCATGGAGCGTGCGCTCATCGGCGATCGAATTGATGTCCGTGCGGCGGTATTCCTGATCATTGAGGGCAAAATGTTTGACGCAACCCAAAATCTTTTGATCGTTTTGCGCGTGAACGTAAGAGGCGACCAGCTCGGAGGCTAAATAGGGATCCTCGCCCATGCTTTCGAAATTGCGACCAGCGAACGGAATCCGCGACAAACCTACGTACGGCCCCAAAAGCATGTCGCTGCCCTCGGCCCGCGCTTCGACTGACATCGCGGTCGCGGCTTTGTAAATTAAATCACGGTCGAACGAGGCGCCCATCGATATTCCGGAGGGGAATACGGTCGATGGACCGTCGGTCATCTTCAAAGCCGGAATGCCCAAGCGCACGTTTGGTTTGGTTTGAAATTCGTCGCCGCCCAAGAGATCGATCTTTTCATCCAAGGTCATGCGCGTGAGCAAATCATGAACCCGCTGACGAATCGCCGCGGTGGGGTTTTTATAAATCGGTTCAGCATTATCCGCGGGCGTCGCGTCCATCACGAACTGCAGGCTTAAGATCGCCGCGACAGCGATAGAAGCGACCTGGGATTTCGAAAACCGCGACCTTTTTTTCATCATCTGCTCGACGTTGGCGGCGAGTGGCGTTAGCGCTTCCTGGCAAGCCATCTATCGCGGAGTGGCTGAGCGCTTGAATTTAATGGCGCCCAGGGGCGGAGCCGCAGTTATCAGCCAAGACCTTGCAAAGGTTGTTGTTTTCTATCGACAAAATCTCGCAATGCCAACAAGGATACCAACACTCAAAGTGGCCGCACGCTGCCCGTGTTTGAGCAAATCGCGGCGGCCGCGAATAAATACGATGTGAAGGTGCCGGTAAGCTCGCCTGAATCAAAATGATGACGAGAAGGCTCATGCGTCAAATAGACCATGTCCGCTTTACCCCCGAAAGCGGACATCCAAAACCTCCTTTTGACAGCTGACCTGTCGATCACCACCGATAATCGCGCTTATCGGTGCCAAGTGAAGTAGCCAAAGACACTACTAAAAAAGAGATCGGGCGATGCGGGGCGTTACTCCCGCTCTTTCGGCTCGTCGGCGCCCATTGCATCGCCGCCTTGCGGAGAGTGAAGAGCCTACCGCAGGAATTTTGCCTGGCCGACGAGGAGAGCGCGGTGCTCGCGACCGCGCCTGATAAGAGCGGCATCGTCCGCCCGACCCCGCTTTACGATTGGCTCTATGAGCTCGCCGGCGACGTCAAGCCGGTAATGATCGGCATCGCGTCCTCGGCGAACGTATTTGCCGGCAATGAGAATGTGCGGACGGAGGTGCAGCAATTCATTCGCCTACTGCGCAGAGTTGCCCGCGTCGCCGGCGGCACTGTACTCTTGATCTCGCACCCGAGTCTGTCCGGCATCGATCACAGCAGCGCAAGCCACGCCGGACTGGCGGGCACGACGCAATGGCACAATGCCGTGCGCGCTCGCGCCGCCATGAGGAGTTGCAAGTCGGATGATGGCGTCGACACGGGTCTGCGCGAGATCAAATTCCACAAGAATCAATATGGCCCGGCGAGCGGCTCTGTCTTCGCGCGCTACGCGAACGGCCTTTTCCTGCCGGTCGAGGGCATGACCATGGACGCGGCCGAGCGCGAGGCTAAGGCCGACG
>DASSLE010000485.1:0-6601 GCA_035689725.1 Pseudolabrys sp. | reverse complement strand
ACGGGTCCAGCTTCGCCGGCCCGAGTGCAGACTCCAGCGGGGACCTGGGCTGGATTCCCGATTCCGCGGGAATGAGCAGATGTGACACCCGTCGTTCCCTTTTCTGGACTCTCGGTACCCCCGCCGCTAAATAGCCCCCTGGAAACGCCAAGCCGGACGAGGATTTAGGGTCCCGGCTGGGGCGCCCGGCGAAGCCGTCATGCGGGCGACCGGCAACAGGGAACTAGCAGCGGCCTACGGATCCATGAGCGGCGTCAACGATATCCGCAAAAGCTTCCTCGATTTCTTTGCCCGCAACGATCATCAGATCGTGGCGTCATCGGCGCTGGTGCCGCGCAATGACCCCACCCTGATGTTCACCAATGCCGGGATGGTGCAGTTCAAGAATGTATTTACCGGGCTAGAGAAACGGCCCTATTCGCGTGCGGTGACCGCGCAGAAATGCGTCCGCGCCGGCGGCAAGCACAACGACCTCGACAATGTCGGCTACACCACCCGCCACCACACCTTCTTCGAGATGATCGGCAACTTCTCCTTCGGCGACTATTTCAAGGAGCGCGCGATCGAGCTGGCCTGGACGCTGATCACCAAGGACTTTGCGCTGCCAAAGGACCGGCTGCTGATCACCGTCTACATCGACGATGACGATGCATTCAAGCTTTGGAAAAAAATCGCCGGGCTCCCTGACAGCAAGATCCTACGGATCGCCGGTTCGGACAATTTCTGGGCCATGGGCGACACAGGGCCCTGTGGCCCGTGCTCGGAAATCTTTTTCGACCATGGCGACAAGATCCCCGGCGGGCCACCGGGCTCGGCCGACTCCGAGGGCGATCGCTTCATCGAAATCTGGAATCTCGTATTCATGCAGTACGATCAGCTCGAAGGCGGCAAACGCGTCGACCTGCCACGGCCGTCAATCGATACCGGCATGGGGCTCGAGCGCATCGCCGCTGTGCTGCAAGGCACCCACGACAACTACTCGATCGATCTTTTCCGCGCGCTGATCCAGACTATCGCCGATCTGACCAAGGTATCGCCAAACGGACCGCACAAGGCCTCGCATCGCGTCATTGCCGACCATCTGCGCGCGTCTGCATTTCTGATTGCCGACGGCGTGCTGCCGTCGAATGAGGGTCGCGGCTACGTGCTCCGCCGCATCATGCGCCGCGCGATGCGTCACGCCGAATTGCTCGGCGCGAAAGAGCCGCTGATGTGGAAGCTCGTCCCTGCGCTCACACGCGAAATGGGACAGGCCTATCCGGAATTATTGCGCGCCGAGGCGCTCATCACAGAGACGCTCAAGCTTGAGGAAACCCGCTTCCGCCGCACGCTCGAGCGCGGCCTCGCCATCCTCGACGAGAAAAGCGCCGGTCTGAAGAAGGGCGCCATGTTTGACGGCGACACCGCCTTCACGCTCTACGACACCTATGGCTTTCCGCTCGATCTGACGCAGGACGCCCTGCGCGCACGCGGCATCAGCGTCGATATCGCCAGCTTCACCGACGCCATGGAACGGCAGCGCGAGAAGGCGCGTGCCTCCTGGGCGGGTTCGGGCGACGCGGCGCAAGAGACGGGTTGGTTTGCGCTCCGCGAAAAGATCGGCGCGACCGAATTCCTCGGTTACGAAACTGAAAGCGCCGAGGGCGTTGTCGCGGCTCTTGTGAAGGATGGCAAGGAAGTTACCGAGTTGAAAAAGGGTGAGAGCGGCGCGGTGGTGATGAACCAGACACCGTTTTACGGCGAGAGCGGCGGTCAGGTCGGCGATACCGGTGAGATGCGGCGCGAGGGCGTCAGACTCCTGGTCTCAGACACCCAGAAAAAAGCAGGCGATATGTTTGCTCATCTCGTTAAGGTCGAGCAGGGTAGGGTCAAGGCCGGCGATCCGTTGCTGCTGGAGGTCGATCACGCCCGCCGCGGCGCCATTCGCCAGAACCATTCCGCTACACATCTTCTCCACGAGTCGCTGCGCCAGGTACTCGGCGATCACGTGGCGCAGAAGGGATCTCTCGTGGCGCCGGACCGGTTGCGCTTCGACTTTTCGCATCCCAAGCCGATGTCGCCGGAGGAGATCGAGCGGGTCGAGGACATCGCCAACGACATCGTGCTGCAGAACGCACCGGTAACCACCCGCCTGATGGCTGTGGATGACGCGATCGCGTCCGGCGCGCGCGCTCTGTTCGGCGAAAAATATGGCGACGAAGTGCGCGTCGTCACCATGGGCGATGGCACCGGCAACACGATGGGCTGGTCGGTCGAATTATGCGGCGGCACCCACGTGGACCGGACCGGCGATATCGGGCTCATTTCGCTGGTCGGCGAGGCAGGGGTGGCGGCCGGTGTCCGCCGTATCGAGGCCTTGACCGGAAAAGCCGCCCGCAAGGCCGCTAATAAACAGCTTCAAGTCGTTAAAGCGGCGGCGGCAGAACTTAAAGTTCCGCTTGAAGAGATGCCGGGACGTATCGGAGTCCTCTTGGATGAGCGAAAGAAGCTGGAGCGTGACCTGTCGGACGCGAAAAAGAAACTGGCCATGGGCGGCGGTGGCAAGACCGCTGGCGAAGCGAGCGATGTGCGGCAGGTCAATGGCGTCAAGCTGCTTACGCGCGCGGTTTCCGGCATTGAGCTGAAGGATTTGCGCAGCCTTGCTGACGAGGGCAAACGTCAGCTTGGGTCGGGTGTCGTCGTCATCGTCGCCACTGCCGAGGATGGCAAAGCCGGCATTGTGGTCGGCGTCACCGACGATCTCACCAATCGTTTCAACGCGGTCGATCTTGTTAAAAAGGGCGCCGAGGCACTCGGCGGCAAGGGCGGCGGCGGCCGTCCCGACATGGCGCAGGCTGGCGGGCCTGACGGGTCCAAGGCAGAGGCCGCGCTGAAAGCAGTCGAGGCTGCGCTCGGCTAATTGGCACGCTTTTCCGCTCAAAACGGAAGCCCACCATTGATGGGTCTCGATTTCACGTTCGTCTTTATCGATGGCCCGCTCGACCGCAGTCCCCGGGTCAGCGACAACGGCGGCGAACAGTGGCAAATCATCAACGCGCACTTACCGCCAAATTACGCGGTGCGGCCTTATTAGGCCTTTGCCACCTGGTTGATCGACCGCAAAGCCGTGCCAATGTACTAATATCCTAAAAATTTCAGCAAGGTCACTACAGTATGGCACGCAACCGCCTCAGGGATTTGCGCAAGCGCGTCTATCAGGTACTCGAGCAGGGGCCGGTCGGCGACCGCCTCAGCAGGGCGGTTGACCGGTTTTTGGTCTTGCTGATCGTCGTTAACCTGCTCGCGGTTGCGCTCGAATCGATGCCGCAATATCAGACCCGCTATGCTGCGCTGTTCGCGCTGGTCGAATATTTCTCGCTTGTGGTGTTTACGGTCGAATATGGCTTGCGGTTGTGGTGCGCGGTGGAGCATGGCCCGCACCAGCACCTGGCGGCGAGGCATGCCCGGATGAAATACGCGCTCGGCACCGCCGGGATCATCGATCTCATTGCGGTGCTGCCGTTCTGGTTCACCGTGTTTCTGCCCGGCGACCTGCGCTTCGTGCTGGTGTTCCGTATGGTGCGCTTCTTCAAGATTGCACGCTATTCACCGGCGATGCGCTCGCTGCTCGACGTGCTCTACACCGAGCGGCGCGCGTTGTTTGGCTGCCTGGTGATCGCGATCGGCAGCTCGGTGGTGGCCGCTTCGCTGATGCATCTGGCCGAAGGCAAGGTCCAGCCGGACAAACTCGGCACGATTCCGGACGCGCTGTGGTGGGCAATCGTAACCATCGGCACCATCGGGTACGGCGACGTCGTGCCGGTGACAGCGCTTGGCAAGTTGATCGCGACCGGCACGATTTTCGCCGGGCTGGTGATGGTGGCGCTGCCGGTCGGCATCATCGCCAACGCCTTCGCCGAGCAAATCCATCGCCGCGACTTCATCGTCACCTGGGGTATGATTTCGCGGGTTCCTTTGTTCGCCGAGCTCGATGCTGCCGAAATTTCTGACATCATGGGGTTGCTGCGGGCGCAGGTGGCTGAGCCGGGCGAGGTCATCGTGCGTAAAGGCGACGCGGCCCATTCGATGTATTTCATTGCGGCTGGTGAAGTTGAAATCGTGCTCAAGGGCAAGAAAGAGCCGATACGGCTCGGCGTCGGCCAGTTCTTCGGCGAGATAGCAGTGCTGCGGCGGTCCCGCCGGTCGGCGACTGTCATTGCACTCGCGCGCACAAACCTGCTTGTGCTCGATGCGCATGATCTGCACGCGCTGATGCAGCGCGATCTGCGCATCGCCACGCGTATCAAGGACGTGGTGGATAAGCGCGTCGGCAGTGAGGTGGTCTCGGCCAAAGGCGATATCGTGTCAGAGGAGATTAAGTAGGGTGCGCCGCCGATCTGGGGTTTTACCGGGTTCAGATTTTGTAACGGTCCCGGGTCTGCAACGCACCCCTAGCGCGCCGCGTTGCGCACGCCTGTTTGCTCGCTGACAGTATCCGGGACACGAGTGGTTACGCTCCCATCGCCTTCTTCAGGTTCTCATCGACCTTATCGAGGAAGCCGGTGGTGGAGAGCCACTTCTGGTCGGCGCCGACCAGGAGCGCGAGGTCCTTGGTCATGAAGCCCGATTGCACCGTGTCGATGCACACCTTCTCCAACGTCGCGGCGAACTTCGCCAACGCATCATTCTTGTCGAGCTTGGCGCGATGGGCGAGGCCACGGGTCCATGCAAAGATGGAGGCGACCGAATTGGTCGAGGTTTCCTTGCCCTTCTGATGCTCGCGGTAGTGGCGAGTCACGGTGCCGTGCGCGGCTTCCGACTCCACGATCTTGCCATCCGGCGTCATCAGCACTGAGCTCATCAGGCCGAGCGAGCCGAAACCCTGCGCCACGATGTCCGACTGAACGTCTCCATCGTAGTTCTTGCAGGCCCAGACATAGCCGCCAGACCACTTAAGTGCGGCCGCCACCATGTCGTCGATCAACCGGTGCTCGTAAGTGATCTTCTTCTTCTCGAACTCGGTCTTGAATTCCTTGTCGAAGATCTCCTGGAAGAGATCCTTGAAGCGGCCGTCATAGACTTTGAGAATGGTGTTCTTGGTCGACAGATAAACCGGGTAGCCGCGGGATAACCCATAGTTAAACGAGGCGCGCGCGAAGTCGCGGATCGAGTCATCGAGATTGTACATCGCCATGGCGACGCCGGAGCCGGGGAATTCGAACACCTCGTGTTCGACCTTCTTGCCATCGGGCGTGACGTAGCTCAGCGTGAGCTTCGCTTTTTCCGGCACTCGAATGTCGGTCGCGCGGTACTGGTCGCCGTAGGCGTGGCGCCCGATGACGATTGGCTGGGTCCAGCCCGGTACCAGGCGCGGCACGTTCTTGCAGATGATCGGCTCGCGGAAGATCACGCCGCCGATGATGTTGCGGATGGTGCCGTTGGGCGAACGCCACATCTTCTTCAGGTTGAATTCCTTCACCCGCGCTTCGTCTGGCGTGATGGTGGCGCATTTCACCGCGACGCCAACCTCTTTGGTCTTGTTGGCGGCATCGATGGTGATCTGATCGTCGGTTTCGTCGCGCTTCTGGATGCTGAGGTCGTAATAGAGAAGGTTGATATCAAGATAGGGATGGATCAGCTTGTCCTTAATCAGCTGCCAGATAATGCGCGTCATCTCGTCGCCGTCCATTTCGACGACGGGGTTTGCCACCTTGATCTTCGCCATTGCGGGTAAAACCTTTTGAATGTTGCGCGGATAGGAAGGAAAAAGCTTCCGGCGCGCGCCCTATAGCACCCAAAAACGGGCGGCGAAAGCCACGATTTCCGTAGCCAATGCGCGGAGTTCGGACCTGCGGGTGACGGCGCGGCGCGTTGACGATCAGCTCCTCGTGCACATTGTCAGGCGCTCCAGATGCACCGCCGCCTTGAGCGAATAATCCTCAAAGACCGGGGCCGCTGCGTCGTGCGACCCCGAATGGACGCCCAAAATCAGTTGCGGCATGGTGGCTGGGGCAAGATTGGAAATCGGCGCATCATTGCCACACTCCGCCTACAGCGACTCGTTCATCATGACCTCATTCTCAGCAGTGCCCTGACCATGCCCGGTGCCGGCACCGACAAGACCAAGCGCTGGATCAAAACGCCGGCGCCGATCGTCGTTCTGGTCGAGCCGCAGCTCGGCGAGAACATCGGCGCAGCCGCACGCGCCATGGCCAATTTTGGGCTTTCGCGGTTGAGGCTGGTGAAGCCGCTACAAGGCTGGCCGAACGAGAAGGCGCGCGTGATGGCCGCGGGCGCCGACCGTATTCTTGACAGTGCAGTGCTTTACGACAGCCTCAACGATGCGATCGGCGATTGCAGCTTTGTGCTCGCCACCACTGCGCGCAATCACGACCAGGCAAAGCCAGTAGTATCCGCGGAGGCAGCGGCGTCGGAAATGGCGGCGCGGGTGGCCGCGGGTGAGAGCATTGCCATCATCTTTGGCCGCGAGCGCATCGGGCTCGAAAATCATGAGGTCGCGCTGGCCGACCGCATCGTGACCTTGCCCGTCAATCCGGCTTTTGCATCGCTCAATCTGGCGCAGGCGGTGGTGGTCGTCGCCTATGAGTGGTTCAAGCGCGCC
>DASSLE010000484.1:0-2733 GCA_035689725.1 Pseudolabrys sp. | reverse complement strand
ATACCACGCTCGGTCATCAGCCCGGTGACAAGCCGCGCCGGCGTGACATCGAAGGCGTAGTTTGCGACCGGCGAGCCGTCCGGCACGATTTGCACCGTCTCGATGCGGCCATCCGCAGTTTTACCGGTCATAGTTGCGACTTCATCAGCCGCGCGCTGTTCTATCGGAATCTCGGCAAGTCCGTCGTTCACTGTGAAATCGATGGTCGGCGACGGCAGCGCCACGTAGAACGGCACCTTGGTGTCATGGGCAGCGAGTGCCTTGAGGTAAGTGCCGATCTTGTTGCAGACGTCGCCTTGCGCGGTGACGCGGTCGGCACCCACGATCACCATGTCGACGAGGCCGTGCTGCATCAGATGGCCGCCCGTATTGTCAGGAATCACGGTATGCGGCACGCCGTGATGGCCAAGCTCCCAGGCGGTGAGCGAAGCACCCTGGTTTCGCGGGCGCGTCTCGTCGGCGAAAACGTGTACGGACAGGCCTTTGTCGTGCGCCAAGTAGATTGGCGCAGTCGCTGTGCCCCAATCGACGGTCGCGAGCCAGCCGGCATTGCAATGAGTGAGTACGTTCACGCGCTCGCCTTTTTTCCTTTCGGCAAGCCCCTCAATGATTTTCAGTCCATGCCGTCCAATGGCCTGGTTATTCGCTACGTCCTCATCGGCAATCTCGCTGGCGCGTCGCAAAGCAGCTTCCGGCCGTTCTGCGCGGGGCTGGTTACGAACGGCAGCCAGCATCTCGTCGAGAGCCCATTTCAGATTGATCGCGGTCGGCCGCGTGCCCATGAGCGTGGCATAGGCGTTTTCGAGCGCTTCATCGGATGCATCGGCGCGCAGGGCCAGCCAGACGCCATAGGCCGCAGCCGCTCCGATCAGCGGCGCCCCACGCACTTGCATGGTCTTGATTGCGCGGGCGATGTCTTCGAGCGTGGCAATCCGCGCAGTGGCAAAGCGATGCGGCAGCTGGGTCTGATCGACAATACAGACGCTGGCGCCGTCGTTTTCGACCCAGATGCTGCGCATTTGCTTGCCGTCGATTTTCATGGCTAAGAGATAACGTTGTTTTCGGCTCGGCGCAAAGCTGGATCCCTTTCGTGCCCGCCCTCAGAGAGCTGCCATGCCCATCGATTACGAAGTTGAATATGACAATCGCGCCCGGGTGCACGAACATCCGGAGATTTTCGCGCGCTGGCAGCGCGAAGCGGCCGCGTACCGCGCGGCCGCGCATAACGCCAAATTGGGGATTACCTATGGCCCCTCGCTGCGCCGGACCATTGATATGTTTCCGGCCAAAGACGATGACAAAGCGCCGCTCGCGATGTTCATTCATGGCGGCTGGTGGCGCTCGCTCGAGCCCGCGATGTTTTCCCAAATGGCAGCAGGGCCGAATGGGCGCGGCATCACAGTTGCGGTCGCGGGATATGATCTTTGCCCGAACTGCTCGATCGCCGACATCATCGAGCAAATGCGAGCGGCCTGTCTTTCCCTTTGGCGCAAACGCCGGCAGCGCATCTTCATCTACGGCCATTCCGCCGGTGGCCACCTTGCTGCTTGCATGGTCGCGCAAGACTGGAAGACCCTTGCCTCCGACGCGCCGGCCGATCTCGTGCCCGCCGCCTACGCAATCTCCGGCGTGTTCGATCTCCTGCCGCTGGTACATGTATCGCAGAATCAGGACCTGCGGCTCGACGAAGCAGAAGCGCGCCGCGTGTCGCCGCTCTATTGGCGCGTGCCGGCCGGGCGAAGTCTCGATGCAGTGGTCGGTGCACTGGAATCGAGCGAGTTTCTGCGCCAGAGCAGAACGGTAGTCGAATCGTGGCGGCAAGGTATGGCGCTGACGCGTTACGAGGAAATTGCCGGCGCCAACCATTTCACTGTCATCGATCCGCTGAACGATCCGAACAGCGCAATGACCGCTCGCGTTGCCGCCTTGGCGAATAGCGTCAACAGCGCTGCGCTGTAGCGTGCCCCTAAAACCAATAGCGCCGCGCGAAGGCGATCGTCAGCGCCGCGCCGACAGCTACGACGAGCACGCGCACGACATTGCGCGGAATGATGCGCGCCACATAGGCGCCAATTAAGCCGCCGCCAATCGTTCCGGCTGCGAGCGCCAGCGTTTGCGGCCACAGCACGGCACCTTGTGTCGCGAAGACCAGCGTTGCGGCGAGGCCGTTAAGGCTGGAGACGAAGTTCTTGGCGACATTGGCGGCGCGATACTCGCCACCCGTCGCTAGCGAGAATACGCCGAGCATCAAGATGCCGACACCGGCGCCGAAATAGCCGCCGTAAAACGAGACGGGCAGCACCACTTTCAGACTGGCGAAATCGAACGCGATGGCATGGCCACGCCCCTCGGCGCGCGCGCGAAGCCAGCAGCTGATCCGCTCGGAATAGGCGAACAGCAACGTGGCGAAACCGAGCAACAGTGGCACGATCTGCGCGAACATCCGCTCCGGCGTGAGCAATAGCAGCGCGGCGCCAAGTCCCGCACCGACGATTGAAGCGACAATCAGGCCCACGAATGCGCGATTGAAAGGCGGCAATTGCGAGCGATCAGACAAGGCCGCCAGCATGGTCGCAGGCATAACCGAAGCGAGATTGGAGACAGCCGCGAGTTGCGGCGGCACGCCGGTCGCGATCAGAGCCGGATAAATCACGACCGCTGCGCCCCCGACCATCGTCGCGATGATGCCGGCAATGACTCCGGCGCCAGCCAGAAAGGCGGTCGTCATCAGGT
>DASSLE010000483.1:0-5832 GCA_035689725.1 Pseudolabrys sp. | reverse complement strand
TCTATGACACGAAAAGGTGGCGGATCGATGCTGATGGTCGGATCGAGGCTTTCCACATTGGGCACCAAAGCGAGCAACAAGGTCGCGCCAGCATCACTCACGAGCGTTCCTTCAAAACCGGGCGGCAGCAAGCCGATATGGTTTGCTGTGATCGACAACTTGCGCCCCGCGGTGCGCATGGTTGCTGTACCGTCGATCATCTGAAACCATGCGAGTTCGCTGGGCGCGATCGCCAGCGCCTTGTGGCCGCCCGGAGAAATTGTCAGGCGATCAAGTCCAAACAGGATGTCCGGCACGCGCTGTTTGTTCAGCAATGGCTGGCACGCGACACCATCGGCCGTGACGATCGGCGCAATCGTGCTCTGGTTGAAATGGATCGCCATCGCCCGCCGTTCTTACGCCGATACACTAGCAAACGGTTCAGATGCACTAAAGCGCTGGACCTACCGCGGCTGATCGGCTCTGTGCCGCTTCATCCGGGCTGCGTGTACCTATGCTATCCACCCGAGAGGATCGCGGCCTTTTTCTCCGCGTACTCGTCCTTTTGGATTTCGCCTCGCGCAAAGCGTTCGTTGAGTATCTGCAGCGCCGAGTGGCTCGGATCACCCCACATTCGCGAGCGTGGTCCCCAATGATGATAGCCATGGCCGCATAAACTACGGGCGAGAAAAAAGATGACAGCGAAAATAAAAATCATGAACAGCATCATCAGTGGGAACATCCACCAAAAGTGCCAGCCATAGCCGTAATGCCACATGTCCCAAGGGCCATGCGCAAAATAACTGTGCGGTGGTAAATAATCTTGCGGTGGCTGCGGGGTGGCCTGTTGTGCAATCGCTCGCAGCGGCTCAATGATCACAATGAATGCTACAAGTGGCAGTGCTGCGAGTTTTTCTAACATGACGGTATCTCCCTTCATGACGAATATTATTTTTCTGCCGCAAATGGGGCAGTGATGCATTGACACAGGTCAAGGGTTTACCCGTGACGCTTAAGAACACTCTAGGCTCGCCAATAAATCTCAGCTGCTAATCGGCAGCTTGGGGTGATCATATGAACTTGGCAGGAATACCTGCAGTTGCCACGCGGTGCTTGGCGAGGAAAATTCCTCACCAAGCACCGAAGCCATGCGTCTTGTGGTCTTTCAGTGGCCGGCGGCGTTGTACCAAGCCGGCAGCAGAACGATACAGTTCGGGTTAAACCCCGCATCCTTGAGCGTGTCCATGCTCTTTACGACTTCCTGTTTCTGAAGGTCGACCACGGTCACTGAACCGTCGCTCATCCCTGGCAGGTTCAGCAGGGCATTCTGGACGAAGGCGTAATGCTCGTCGGGCGTGATCGCGACATGATGCGAGCCTTCGGCAATTGGGATCGATTTGATCAGCTTCGGCTGTTCCACGCCGCCGCTCACATCGAAAATGTGAAGATTTCCGGGCTTCGCGGTAGTGACATAGAGACGGTCCGCCTTACCGTTAAAATAGATCTCCAGAGGTACGCCGCTCGCGACGGTCTTGAAGTCGAATACCTGCGATGCGTCAAAATCCTTCTTCTGCGCGTTCCACGTTAGTATCCAGAGCGTGCCGCCATACATGTTGGTGACGTAAGCGGCCGGCGGATTGGAGCCGGGTGCAAACAGGACTTCGACCGGCGCATCGCCCGCAGGCGACGCCTTGTTCGAGACCTTGATCGAGCGGAGCGACGTTCCCGTGCTGAGCTCGACCACCGAGAGCGCTTCGCCGGCATCGCCGAGGTCGGTCGCCCGCACCGTGCTGGTCGCAAGCAATCGATCAATCTTCTCCTGGATAACGAGGCCGTGGGGATAGGGCTTGTCCAGAGCAATGGTCCGGAGCGGCTTGTCGGCAACCGCGTCCCCCACCATGACGTTCTGCGTACCCATGCAGCTTACGTAAAAGGTTTTGTTATCCTCGGAAAACACAACGTCCTCGAGCACCGCACAGCCGGGGGTCTCGACCCGGACTGGCGTATAGGGCTGCTTCCTCATGTCGATGACGTGTAGCTCGGACTTGCCGAGCGCCGTCACATAGGCCTTGGTGAGATCCTTGTTGTAGAAGATGTGATGCGCGACGAGATCGGCCGGCAGTGGGATGTCGGTGACGATCTTACCGAAGGCGGGCGATGACGGATCAACGTCGATGATCGCAATACCTTCCCGCCGCTCGGCTGGCGGCACCGGCGCCTTCAGCGATTTCAGGGAATCTTTCGACTTAGTCTCGTAGTTCATCATGGCAAGGATTTCGCTTCGCGCGAGGCTCGGAGCAACCATCGCGCCGAGCGCGATCAATGCCGCGCAGGATCGAACAATCATCGGAAACCTCCCATGTTGATTCTTCTCGTTTTCGCGCACCGCAAAATTCGCGGCATGTGTCCTCAGTCGCTATCATAGCGAGACGGTGTTGCCCAGTAAGTAGAGGCGATCGTCACATAGGTCAGGGAGGCTTCCCCGATGGGGCGACGGCAGACCGATCATGGCCGATACTGGCCGCCGGCAGTGGCTTGGTTGAGGCTGGGGCTCACGAGCCTGCTACTCGCAACAGTCGTGTCGTCACCGCTCTATGCGCATGGGTTCGGCCAGCGCTACGATCTGCCACTTCCTCTCTGGCTCTACCTCCTCGGCGCCGGTGCAACCGTCGGGTTTTCGTTCCTCTTGGTCGCCGCCCTCATGCCCGCACGCCGCTCGGGAGACCGCCGATTGCGGCTTGCCTTGCCGAGTGGCGGTATGGTTGGCAGATCGATCGTTTTGGCTGTCCGAGTGGCGAGTATTACGTTTTTTGCACTCGTGGTGATCGCGGGCTTGGTCGGCAACCAGAGCCCATTCAAGAATATCGCGCCCACCATGATCTGGGTGATCGGCTGGGTGGGGCTCTCCTTCGCATCGGCATTGATCGGCGACATATGGGCCATGGTCAATCCGTGGGACAGCCTCGCGAGGCTCGTTGAATGGCACCATCGGCGCGGGAAGCGATCGAGCAGCGCCCTGCCGCTCTCCATGCAATGGCTCGATGCGTGGCCCGCTGTCATCCTTTTCCTGCTTTTCGCCTGGTGCGAGCTCATTTGGGACGGCAGCGACCGGCCGAGAAGCCTCGCGTTAGCCCTGCTCGGCTATTCCGCTGTGACTTGGGCGGGGATGCGTGTCTTTGGTAGGCCGCAATGGCTGCGACGCGGCGAGATCTTCTCCATAGCGTTCGGGCTCTTCAGCCGTTTTGCGCCCCTGGAGGCTGCCGCCGACGGCAAGGGCACACGCTTGTTCTTGCGCCCCTATGCCGTCGGCCTGTTATCCCGCGAGCCCGCGTCACCGGCGCTCACCTGCTTCGTGCTGCTGCTACTGGCGACGGTCACCTTCGATGGCATACTCGAGACGCCGAACTGGGCGGCCCTCGCCATGTGGATTGCACCCCGTGGCGTTGACTCAGCAACCCTCGCCACGCTGGGCCTTGTCGGCCTTCCCTTGGCGTTCCTCGGAGTTTATCGCGCCACGATTGCGCTGACCTTTCAGCTCGTGCGCTCTTCCAGGAGTGTCGGCGAACTCGCGGGTTGCTTCATCACAACCTTCGTCCCGATCGCCCTCGCCTATGACGTCGCACATAATCTTTCGTTTCTCGCGCTCGGGGCCCAGTACCTGATCCCGATCCTCTCCGACCCCCTGGGCATTGGCTGGGATTTGTTCGGCACGAAGCTCTATTTAATCGACACTGGCGTGGTAACGGCGAGCATCATGTGGTACGTCGCGATCGTCGTCATCGTTGGCGGCCATGTCATCGCTGTCTATCTCGCTCATACTCAAGCGCTGCGGCTGTTCCCTGACCGGGCTGAGGCGCTGCGGAGCCAGACTCCTTTGGTCGTGTTGATGATTGCCTACACCATGATGAGCTTGTGGATTCTCGCGCAACCCATCACCAACATTCGACCCTAAGCGGGGTCCTCTTTGCTGCAGTGCATGAGTCCGCTTATGGCACTTAGCGGACAATCCGACCGTAGCTGCGAATGTTAGCTTTTGGTATGTCCGCTTTTCACTCACAAGCGGACATTGAACGGCGGTTGCGGCATGTCCGCTTTGTGCCAATAGCGGACATCCAGACTGTGGTTTGGTAAGACGACAAGGCCGCCAACTGAGGCGGCCTAATCGTCGTCATTGTATTCTAGTTCACTCGCAGTGCGCTGAACTAATATGACGGCGCCGCAATTATTGCAGGTGAACCTATCGTGCGTGCGCGACGTGTCATCGCGCTCGGATAAGTGCATCGCGACCTTGCAGATAGGGCAAGGTCTGGTCGGCGGTAAATGGTTGCTCATCGGGGCGGTGTGAGCCTGCGCGGCCGACTCTGTCCATTCAGGGCTTCAACCTAGGACGACACTGGCGAGATAAACGTAAAGCCCAGCACCTTGAGGCACCGGGCTTTAACGCCGAATCCTCCCACTAATGATTCGAAGGTGCTGGTGGCGGCAACGAGGGTGCCGTGTTTTTTCTCGCCAGCGATGAAACATACTCCCGAACTGGAGGGCCGATGATTAATAAATCATTAACAATCAGCAATGTTCGCCTCCAATCAAAACGGGCCACTCCTAAATTCAAAAAGGGACCACCAGGCGGTGTCGTTGTGGGCCCGATGTCCGCTTTGTGCCAATAGCCGATATTCCACGCCTAGCAGATTTTTGCGATGCAGCAACTCTAGCAGACTCTTGGAAAATAATCGGGCCTTCCTACATATAGGAAAGTCGCGCGGGCTCGCCCGGGGCCGGCTCCCATTCCATCCGATGGTTTATCTCGAGCCGGCGGTCGCTCGCGCCTGTTGGGCGCGACCGTTCGCAATGGTGAGTCTAATGCCGCATCGTCGTCGCCGAGTATTCGTGGATACGCCGAAGGGGCGCCACAGCGCAGGCTTCACCGTTCCCGAGAGCGCCGACGCCGCCGACGTGTCGATGGCGCTTCGCCGGCGGGGTTGGTCGCCGTACGCTCTGCGCCTCGACCCTGAGCAGCACGCGTGGATCGCCCTCGTGATGAACTGGCGGCGCGCGGCCTGAGCTTTGGCGCTACCGCTTGAAGAGGGCCGGACCCCCGCGACAAGGCCGGAAGCGGGAACGACGTCTTTGAAGCAATGGGTTGTCTCTTTGCTTCGGAAGAACCGACATGTCAGACAATAAATCAAAAATTGCCGCCGATCGGAAAAGTATCAACGTCCACGACCACCAAGAGCTGCACTATTGGTCTCACAGGTTCGGCGTTTCACCCAAGGAACTCAAACGGGCCGTTAGTAAAGCCGGCGTGATGGCCGATGATGTCGCTCGCGTACTCGGGAAGTTGTGGCTGCTGAACATAAATACACCGCCGGACGACGTTGCATAGCGAGCCGCGCACAACCGTGCACGCGCCGGTTTCTTCCAGAAGTGGATATTAGTTGGCGCGTGGACGCATGTCCGCTTTGGGTCATTAGCGGACATTGGGACGACTCCGAACTGTGTCCGCTTTACCCCCAATAGCGGACATGCGCAGACGCGGTCGAAATGTCCGCTTTGTGCCAAAAGCGGACATCGCGCCCACCTATTCGATCACCTCGTCGGCGCGGGTGAAGACTCTCAGCGGCACCGTGAGGCCGAGCGCATTCGCGGTCTTGAGGTTGATAATCAGCTCGACTTTCGTCTGCTGCTCAATCGGCAAGTCGGCGGGCTTCTCGCCCTTGCCAGCCCCACGGAACGCATCCGTAAGACTGCCGCCGTAGGCTATCAGGCCGCCAGCCGCGGCGATCGCGAAATTGGTAGACCGTGGGTACCGCGTGACGGATCGCCAGTGCGGAGAGTTGTTCAAGCCGGCTACTT
>DASSLE010000482.1:0-2349 GCA_035689725.1 Pseudolabrys sp. | reverse complement strand
ACACCTGCCGGCGATCACGTTGCTATCGATGCGCACATCTGCGCCGGATGCGGACAATGCGCTGCGGCTTGCCCGACCGGTGCTGCCGCCTATGCCTTGCCGCCGTCCGATGCGCTGTTGCGTAAGTTGCGTACACTGCTGTCCGCCTACCGCGAAGCCGGCGGCAAGCAGGCTGTTGTCATGTTTCATGATGCCGAGCACGGCGGCGAATTGATCGACGCACTTGCCCGGCACGGCGACGGATTGCCGGCGAATGTGCTGCCGGTTGGGGTGAACGAGGTTACGCAAGTCGGGCTGGAAGCCGTCGCAGCGGCAGTTGCCTATGGCGCCTCGGCCGTGCGCTTTCTCATTCGTGCCAAGCCGCACCACGATATTGCGGGACTTTACAAGACTGTCGCGCTCGCTGAGCCGATCCTCGCCGGACTTGGCTTCAATGGCGCGCGCGTAGCAATTATCGACACCGACGATCCCGATACGCTTGGCGATACGCTGCGAACGATTGCTGCGTTAAATAGTACGGCCAAGCCCGCGACCTTTTCCGCAAGCGGCCGCAAGCGCGAGGTGATGCGCCTCGCCCTGCGCGAGTTGCACGCAGCAGCACCTGCACCAATCGACGTCGTGCCGCTGCCGGAAGGGGCGCCATTTGGCACGGTCGAGGTCAATGTCGAGGGCTGTACACTTTGTCTGTCTTGCGTCTCTTCGTGCCCAACAGGCGCGCTATCCGATGATCCTGAGCGGCCAATGCTGCGCTTTGCCGAGGACGCTTGCGTACAATGTGGACTCTGCAAGGCAACTTGTCCGGAGAAGGTAATCAGCCTGAAGCCGCAAATCGACTTCCGCGCTGCCACCGCCATGAGCCGCATTATCAAGCAGGAGGAGCCGGCTGAGTGCATTCGCTGCGGCAAGCCGTTCGGTGTGAAGAGCTCTGTTGAGCGCGTCGTTGCTAAACTCGAAGGCAAGCACTGGATGTATAAAGACTCGAAGAAACGGCTCGACGTCATCCGGATGTGCGAAGATTGCCGCGTCGTAGCAATGGCAGAAGAACAATTCGATCCGTTTGGTGCACCGGCGCGCCCGCGGGTGCGCACCACCGACGATTATCTCCGCGAACGCGAGGAAAAGGGCGAAAGTTAGCTACTTTTTCGTCGTCGCCTTGGCGAGAAACTCCACCAGCGCCTTGCGATCCTCAGCCGATCCAATTGCCTGCTCGGGCATTTTCGTGCCAGGCGTATACTGCGCGGGGCCGATCTCGAACAGCTTCGACACCGTCTCTGGTGTCCATACGATGTCGAGCTTTTTAAGCGCCGGAGAAAAATTGTAACCCGGCAGCGTAGCAATGCGGCGCCCGAATATTCCGGAAAGCGTTGGGCCGGCCCTGTTGCCTTCGTCGGAAGATAGCGTGTGGCAAGCAATACAAGCGCGGAACACTTCGGCACCATGGTCACCCGCATAAGCGGCGAGTGGATCTTCTGGCGTCCCGAGCACGGCCGCGCCAATCGGCTCTCCGCTCGACGCGTCCCACCGGCGGATCATTCTATCTGCGCCACCGGTTAATAGTGTGCGGTTGTCAGGGAAGAATGCCACGGACCATATGGGCAAGCCGGGGCCCACCAAAGTGTGTGCCAGCTTGCGCGTCTTGCGCTCGATGACGGCAACCGAGCCGCGGATGCCGGCGGCAGCAACGAGATTACCATCCGGCGAGATAGCGATGGCGATGACGGGCGCGGGCGATGCCTCGACCTCGGCAAGTACGTCGCCCTTCGGCGACAGAAAATACACCTTGCCACTGGCACCAGCGGCGACAATTTCGCCGTCAGGCGCAATTGCCACCGTGTTGAGCGGTGTCGGCAGATTGCGGACAATCTCGCCGCCACCTTCAAGCGGCCAGATACGCACCGTCGCGTCGTAGCCTGCGCTTATCACATTCTTTCCGTCCGGCGAGAACGCGACTCCGTTGACGTTGTGCGCGTTGCCTTCGAGTACGCGTGGCTCGCGACCGTTTAGCGGCCACAGGCGGAACGTGTGATCCCATGATGCGGACGCGAGGATCGTACCGTCGGGCGACACCGCCAGGCTCGCGATCGGCCCGGTATGGCCGTCGAGGATCTTGTCGGGCTGCTGCTTTGCAGGTGTCCAGACTGCGATATGCGCGTCTGCGCCAGCAGTAACGATGCGCCCGTCCTTCAGATAGGCAACCGCGTTCACTGCGCCATCGTGGAAGCGCAACACCTGCTCGGCAGCATCGCGGGCAAGCGACCAGCGAATCGCCGACGTGTCGAAGCTTCCCGATACGGCGCGCATGCCATCCGGTGAGATCGCCAGCGTCCGCACCGGCCCGCCATGGCCGCG
>DASSLE010000481.1:0-2560 GCA_035689725.1 Pseudolabrys sp. | reverse complement strand
GGGAAGCCCCACGGCGTAACCCAGTGCTTGCCGCCTTTGGTACGGCCACCATGCGGGTGGTCAACGGGGTTCATAGTTATGCCGCGGTTGTGCGGCATGCGCCCCTTCCAGCGCTGGCGTCCGGCCTTGCCGATGGTGGTGTTCATGTTGTCCGGATTAGACACCGCGCCGACTGTCGCCATGCAACGGCCATGCACCAATCGCTGCTCGGTCGTACTCAAACGCAGAATGATGTAATCCTGGTCGCGGCCAACGATCTGCACGTAACTGCCGGCCGAGCGCGCGAGCTGCCCGCCCTTGCCGATCTTGAGCTCGACATTGTGCACGATGGTGCCAACCGGAATATTGGCGATCGGCATCGCGTTGCCGGGCTTCACGTCGGCATGCTCGGATGCAATTACCGTATCGCCGACCCCCACGCGCTGCGGCGCCAGGATATAAGCGAGTTCACCGTCCTGGTACTTGATCAGCGCGATGAAGGCAGTGCGGTTCGGATCGTATTCCAGCCGCTCGACGCTCGCCGGCACATCGAACTTGGTACGACGGAAATCGACCCGACGGTATGCTTGCTTGTGGCCACCACCGCGAAAGCGCGAGGTGATACGGCCGTTGTTATTGCGGCCCCCGGTCGAATGCTGGCCTTCGGTCAACGACTTCACCGGCGCGCCCTTGTACAACGACGAACGGTCGACGTTGACCAGCTGGCGCTGGCCCGGCGTGGTCGGATTGTAGGTTTTCAACGCCATCGCAACGCTCCCTTACAATCCCGTGGTCACGTCGATCTTGTGACCCTCTTCCAGAGTCACGATCGCGCGCTTCACGTCGGACTGCTGCCCGATCTTGTTGCGAAACACTTTCAACTTGCCCGGCCGCGTGAGCGTGTTGACGCTTTTGACTTTGACGTCGAACAGCTTCTCCACCGCTTCCTTGATCTGCGGCTTGGTGGCGTGCTTGGCCACTTTGAACACGACCTTGTTGTGCTCGGATGCCATTGTCGCCTTTTCGGTGATCACTGGAGCGATGATGACGTCGTAATGGCGCGGATCGCTGGTGCTCATTTGAATCGCGCCTCCAGCGCATCGAGTGCAGCCTTGGTCAGCACCAGCGTCTTGCGCCGTAAGATGTCGTACACGTTGATGCCCTGTACCGGCAGGACATCGATGTTCGGGATATTGCGCGCGGCAGTTCGAAAGTTGGCTTCGATCTCGGCGCCATCGATGATCAGCGCGTTCTCGAGCCCGAGCTTGCCAAACTGCTTTGCCAAGGCCTTGGTCTTGGCGTCCTTCAGCGTCGCCTTGTCGAGCACTATGATGCCGCCGTCCTTGGCCTTCGACGACAAAGCGTGCTTGAGCGCGAGCGCGCGAACTTTCTTCGGCAGATCCATAGCGTGGCTACGCACCACCGGGCCGAAAGCACGGCCGCCACCGCGGAATTGCGGTACACGCGCAGAGCCGTGACGGGCGCCGCCGGTACCCTTCTGCGCGTACATCTTCTTGCCGGTCCGCCAGATCTCACTGCGATCCTTGGTCTTGTGGGTACCGCGCTGGCGCTTGGCGAGCTGCCAATTGACGCAGCGCTGGATGATGTCGGTGCGCGGCTCGAGGCCGAAAATCGCATCCGACAAAGTAGCTTTGCCGGCTTCTTTACCGTCGAGGGCAACGATCTTAAGCTCCATCACTCGCCCTCCTTCTTTTTCTTCGCAGCGGCGGCGGCCTTGTCTGCAGCCTTAGCGGCCTGGTCGGCGGCGGCAGCGGCCTGCGCCGCAGCCTGCTCGGCATTCGGGGCTTGCTCGGATGCGGCCTTGGGCTGCTCCAATTCAGTCTTGCCGGGCTTCTGATCGGGCTTCGCCTCGACCGTTTCGCTCATGCGGAACTTGCCGGGCTTTGGCGCCTCCTTCGGCAGTTTTTTCTTCACCGCATCTCGTACAGTGACCCAGCCGCTCTTGGAGCCTGGTACCGCGCCCTCCACCAAAATCAGGCCGCGTTCGACATCGGTCTGCACGACCTTGAGATTGAGTGTAGTGACACGCTCGACACCGAGGTGACCAGGCATCTTCTTGTTCTTGAAGGTCTTACCCGGATCCTGACGGCCACCGGTGCCGCCAATCGAACGGTGCGAAATCGACACGCCATGCGAGGCACGCAGCCCCGCGAAATTCCACCGCTTCATGCCGCCGGCAAAGCCTTTGCCGATCGTGATGCCGCAGACATCGACGAACTGACCAGAAATAAAGTGATCAGCCGTTATTTCGGCGCCGACCGGGATCAGCGCGTCCTCGGTCACGCGGAATTCGGCCAGTTTGCGCTTGGGCTCAACCTTCTGCTTGCCGAAATAGCCACGATCGGCCTTGCTCATGTTGTTGCTGCGGCGCGCGCCCGAGCCGAGCTGCAGCGCGACATAGCCATTCTTGTCCTTGGTACGGTGAGCAACCACCTGGCACTGCGCGAGGCGCAGCACCGTCACCGGCACATGCTCGCCGGCCTCGGTGAACACCCGGGTCATTCCGACCTTCTGCGCGACTACGCCCGAACGCATTGCTAATCCCACCCCGGCCTTACAG
>DASSLE010000480.1:0-2315 GCA_035689725.1 Pseudolabrys sp. | reverse complement strand
TAAGGCGGCGGTCTAATCCGGTAGCGGTTAAGCCAAACCGTGCTTGCGCTGTCTGTCGATGCCCTCCAAAGTCTTGGCGCTGCCTTTTCAAGGAGCCGGCATGAGTCCCCTCCATCGCCCCGTACATTCGATCGCTCTGGTTCTGGTTCTCTTCGCGCTAGGGCTATCCGGCTGCGCGACCGGGCCGCAAATCGAACAGCCGGGCGAGCACGCCGTGGTCCCGACGCTGCCGCCAGCCTTCCCGCCGCAGGATATCGTTGGGCGGTGGGGGCTTGCGGCCTATCACAGGGAGGAGGATCGCGCGCGCACCGAGACAGCGGCCGCCGGTCAGTGCAAGCAGCCTTACGTGATCACCCTGGGGCCTAGCGGCGGCGTCATGATGCACCTTGCCGATCAGGCGACACCGACCGAGCTGCGCCTGAAAGGCGCGCCCGGTGGCAAAACCTACATCGGGCCGGCCGACAGTGAGCCAGGAGGCGCCCAGGACCGGGAGGTAATTCTCTTCGACGGCCGTATACTGATCCTCCGCTGGATGGACTCCGAGGTGCAAGGCCGTTACGGCACCATGGTCTACGTCCGTTGCGGTGCAGAGGGTGCCAAGCGGACTGCAGCCAAACCGTCGAAGCCGAAAACAGCGCCGCCGCCAAAGCCCGCGCAGTGATTGTCTGGCTAGCACGCATGAGCGCAATTGCGTCGGCGTGCTAGGGGTATAGGTTCGTCGTCCGCAACGGCTGCTCCATGATTTCTCCGCGTGACTTCATCGAGGGCCCCTGGCGCGCGGTGCCGGTGCTCGGCGTTACCCAAATTCTCTCCTGGGGCACTATCTTTTACACACCCGTTTTAATCGTGCCCCTGATCGCGGCCGAGCGCGGCTGGTCGATTTCCTTTGCTATGGGCGGGTTCTCTTTCGGCCTTTTAGTTGCCGGGCTGGTCGCGCCTTTTGTAGGTCGTTCGATCGATCGCTTCGGTGGGCATGTCGTTATGACCATCGGCTCATTGATCGGGGCGCTTGGTCTTTTTCTGATCGTGCGTGCCGCCATTCCGGTCTTCTACTATGCGGTCTGGATGGTGCTTGGCGTCGCCATGGCGGCGAACCTGTACGATTCCGCGTTTGCTACCCTTGGCCGGATATTCGGGCTTGGCGCGCGGCGGCCGATTACCGCTCTTACACTTGCCGGCGGCTTTGCCTCGACCGTGAGTTGGCCGGTCACACATCTCCTGATCGAGCGTGTTGGTTGGAGCGGCACCTACCTCGTCTATGCAGCGCTGCTTGGCTGCATCGCAGCGCCCCTTCACGCCCTGGCGCTGCCACGCAGCCGCTTCGAACCCGATGTGCCGGCGCAAAATGGCCAGCACGAACCGGTCAAGATACTGCCGCCACACGGCTTGACGTTCATACTGGTGGCCTCAGCATTCGCCTCGTACGCTTTCGTTCCTTCCGGCCTCTCGGCTCACCTGCTGGCGATTTTCGCGCGTACCGGTATTGATACTGGAACTGTGGTCTGGATTGGCGCCCTGTTTGGACCGGCGCAGGTCGGAGCACGGCTCATCGAATTCTCCTTTGGCCGCAATCTGCATCCGCTGTGGGTCGCACGTTTCGCGCTCAGCACACTGCTGTGCGCCTTCGTTATGCTTGCGCTGTTAGGTGTGTCGACCGGCACAGCAGCGGCCTTCGCCCTGATGTTCGGCGGCGCCAACGGCCTCGTCACGATTACCCGCGGCGCGGTTCCGCTGGCGTTGTTCGGTGCATCCGGCTACGGGCGCCTGATGGGCCGGCTCGCGGGGCCATTTCTCTTGGTGCAATCGGCGGCGCCCTTGGTGATGGCGTATGTGATCGAATACACTTCTGATCCCGCGGCGCTGGCTCTCGCTGCCGGCTTCGCATCGATTGCGCTGATTTGTTTTGTTCTGATCCGTCGCCCGGGCTAGGCAAACATCGCGTCGATGTCGTGCTGACTGGCGTGGCCGGTGGCCATCGAGGCGGGGGCCATTGATAAGATCGCTGCCGGGTGATGGCTTGGTTGACTCGGCGTGCTGCTCGCCGGCGCTGCTATAGCGTTCGATCATGGCTACTGCACGCCTTACGCCCCACTCATTTCGGCCGATGTTCTTACCGAGGCAGCATTATGCTGTGTTTCATGCGCAAGCCAAAGGGCATGGAAACCGCTCGTTTACCATGTCGGATCGTGGTTTACGGCGATTTACCAATCGGTGCGCGTTTGGCTTTTTACTCATCGCGGTCGGTGAAAATTGTAAGGTGCGTCAATGTGGCGTTCGATTATCCTGGGAGTGGTGGCGGTTTCAGTATCCGATGT
>DASSLE010000479.1:0-5925 GCA_035689725.1 Pseudolabrys sp. | reverse complement strand
GAAAATGCAGAAACAACCGCGTGTACTCGCTCATCGAACCGGAAATATCCAGAAGCGCCACGATGGGCGGTTCTTTCAGGCGAGGGCCTAGATATTTCAGGTCGATAACCGCGCCGCCCGCCTTCATGCTGGCGCGCAAGGTACGGCGAATATCGATGAGATGACCACGCCGGTTGGGCGCAAGCCGACGCGTTCGCACGAGGTTGAGAGGCAGCGCCAGCTGAGCGATGGCTTCTCTCGCTGCGGCGATTTCCGCGGCAGACATCTGAGCGAAGTCTTTCTTCTGCAATATTTCCCGATCTGAAACGGTCAGCCGAGCGTCAATCTCCACCTCGGACTTGTTCTGCTCGCGTTCATTGAGTCCGGAAAACAAAGCTTCCTGAATGCGCTGCGCGCCGGACGGCGGCGCTTTCGGCGCACCGGGCATGATTTCAGGTAGCATCGAAGCAATCATTTTTTCGATGTACCCACGCTTGCGAAAGAAAATTCGAAATGCCTGATCGAAAAGAATTGTATGTTCATGCCGCTTCACGAATACCGCGTGGAGCGTCCAGTAAAAATCATCGCGCGTACCGACACGAGCGACGCTGAGCGCCTCAAGCGCATCGAGCACCGCGCCAGGGCCAACTGGAATCCCGGCCGCCCGCAATCCGCGTGCAAAGTAGAGAATGTTTTCAGCAAGGCGGCCCTCGGACGCGGCCATGACGTTCACTCCGCCGCCCGTAGCTCCGACTTCACCCCGTCGAGTAGCGCCTTCACCTTGGTGCCGTCGAGCCGGGTGATATCGTCCTGATATTTGAGCAGCACACCGAGCGTATCCGAAACCGTCGCCGGATCGAGCGCGACAACATCGAGTTCGGTGAGCGCACTAGCCCAGTCCAGTGTTTCAGCCACACCAGGTGACTTGAATAGATCTTCCTTGCGCAACGCCTGCACGAAAGCGACGACCTGCTCGGACAATTTCTTGGCAATGCCCGGCACCTTGGTGCGAAGAATTTTTAATTCGCGCTCGGCATTCGGATAGCCGACCCAGTGGTAGAGGCATCGCCGTTTGAGCGCATCGTGTACTTCGCGGGTGCGATTGGACGTGACAACAACGATCGGCGGATGCGGCGCTTTTATGGTACCGAGCTCGGGCACGGTGACCTGGAAATCGGCAAGCACTTCTAAAAGGAATGCTTCGAAGGCTTCGTCAGTGCGGTCGATTTCATCGATCAACAGCACCGGCGGCCCTGCAGGATCGGGCGCGAGGGCTTGCAAGAGCGGCCTTTTGATCAAAAAGCGTTCGGAGAACACGTCGTGCTCAACCCGAGCGCGATCGCCCTCGCCTTCGGCTTCCGCGAGACGAATGGCAATCATTTGTGCGCCGTAGTTCCACTCGTAAACCGCGGCGGAGACGTCGAGCCCCTCGTAACATTGCAACCGGATCAGACGGCGTCCGAGCGTTGTGGCCAAAACTTTCGCGATCTCGGTCTTGCCAACCCCCGCCTCGCCCTCGATAAATAACGGCCTGCCCATCCGCAACGCGAGATAGAGCACCGTCGCCAGCGAGCGATCAGCGATGTAGTCGGCCTTAGCCAGCAGATCGAGGGTTGAATCGATCGAATTTGGAAGGGTCTTGTCTGCCATGTGGGGACTTTATCCTACCACGCGTGTGCCTTACATGTGGGGATCGAAGGCCCCAACAGCCAGGATTTACCCATGACCAACCCAGTCACCCTCGAGAAGGAGGCCCAGCAGTTCCCCACCATCGACCCGGGGGTGCGGATCGGCCATGTTCATCTAAAAGTCGCAGACCTGCAAAGGGCGCTTGATTTCTATTGCGGGGTGCTGGGTTTTACGCTCACCACCAGCCGGCCGGGCGCCGCCTTTATCTCAGCGGGCGGCTACCACCACCATCTCGGCTTGAATACCTGGGAGAGCCGTGGCGGCTCGCCGCCGGCTGCCGGCACGACCGGCCTTTACCATACCGCCATTCTTTACCCGTCCCGGCGGCTACTCGCGGACGCACTGCGCCGTCTGATCGTCGCCAAAATTCCGCTCGAAGGCGCCAGCGATCACGGCGTGAGCGAAGCGCTTTACTTGCGCGATCCGGACGACAATGGCGTTGAGCTCTATTGGGACCGTCCGAAGGAGAAGTGGCCAAAGAAGCCGGACGGCTCCTTGCAGATGTTCACGCACCCGCTCGACCTACATGATCTCCTTGCGGAGCTGGATCGCGCGCCGGCTTGATCACACGGGTTTAGCTGCGCTGTCGGCTCATTAAATAGTCAGGCGCACAAATGCCAAAGACGCCGCGATCAATACGACAACAAGAAGTGGAATCACTTGTGTCATCGGGAACCTTCCGAACAGATTAAAGCCTGCGCACGCAAACGCGGCTCCAGCCCCTGATCGTTCCCAATCACGCCAAATTAAGCGGTCGCCTTTACGACCGCGCGCCGCGCCAGCACGCCGACGAGATGAGCGCGATATTCCGGACTCGCGTGAATGTCGCTGTTCATGCCTGTCGCCGGTATCGTCATGCCCTCGAGCGACTTTGCTGCGAAGCGCTTCTTGAGAGCCTCTTCAAAAGACTTCACCCGGAACACGCCGCTGGCACCGGCACCTGTTACCGCTACGCGGATGTCGGAGCCGCGCTTGGACACAAATACGCCTACCAACGCAAAGCCTGAGGCCGGGTGCTTGAACTTTTCATAGGCCGCCTTCTTCGCAACCGGGAAGCTGATCTTGGTGATGATCTCGCCATCTTCGAGTGCTGTCGAAAACATGCCGGTGAAGAAGTCGTCGGCCGCAATGCGCCGCTTGTTGGTAATTATCGTCGCGCCGAGACCAAGGCATGCCGCAGGATAGTCGGCATTCGGATCGTTGTTGGCGATCGAGCCCCCAATAGTTCCACGATTGCGAACCTGCGGATCACCAATCGAGGACGGCACTGAAGCAAGTCCCGGCAGTACCTGTTGAAGCACCGGCGAATTGGCCGCATCTGCGTGTCGTGTCATAGCGCCGATCACGATCGAGCGTCCCTTCTGCTCGACGCCGCTCAGACCTTCAACCAGCGAGAGATCAATCAGCGCCGAAGGGCTCGCCAGGCGCTGCTTCATCACTGGCAGCAGCGAATGTCCGCCGGCCAACAGCTTGGCCTCCGGATTGCGCGCCAGCAGGCCGGCCGCCTGGCGGACCGTGGTCGGACGATGGAACGTGAAATTGTACATCGGTCTCTCCTTTAAGCAGCTTGGCGCGGCGTGGCGCGTTGCAGCGCCGACCACACCGCATTGGCGGTTGCCGGCATGGCTAATTCTTCCGTAGCAATCGCATCGGTAATGGCATTGATTACCGCCGCAGGTGCAGCGATTGCACCGGCCTCGCCGCATCCCTTGATGCCCAGTGGATTTGAAGGGGCCTTGGTTTCGGTGAGGCCAACCTGAAACGATGGCACGTCATGAGCGTGAGGCATGCAATAGTCCATCAACGATCCGGTCAGGAGTTGGCCATCCTTGTCGTAAACCGCGCCCTCCAGCAGTGCCTGGCCGATGCCTTGCGCGACGCCGCCGTGCACCTGGCCTTCGACGATCATGGGATTGACTACGGTGCCGAAGTCGTCGATCGCGGTCCAATTGACGATTTCTGTTTTGCCGGTGTCGCGGTCGACCTCGACCTCGCAAATGTGGCAACCGGCCGGGAACGTGAAGTTGGTCGGATCGTAGAAACTTGTCTCTTTCAGCCCGGGCTCGAGCTCCTGGCCGGCAAATTTGTGCGCGATATAGGCATTGAGCGACACGTCGCCCCAAGCAGCTGACTTGTCGGTACCGGCGACGGTGAATTTTCCGTCCTTGAACACGATGTCGCCTTCCGCCGTTTCCAGCATATGGGCAGCGACCTTCTTCGCCTTGGCCTCGATCTTGTCGAGCGCCTTTACAATCGCCGACATACCAACCGCGCCGGAACGTGAGCCATAGGTACCCATGCCGAACTGCACCTTGTCGGTGTCACCGTGCACGATGGATATGTTCTCGAATGGAATGCCGAGCCGCTCCGAAACAAGCTGCGCGAAGGTCGTCTCGTGTCCCTGCCCGTGCGCATGTGTGCCGGTGAGTACTTCCACGCTGCCGGTTGGGTTGACGCGTACTTCGGCGCTTTCCCACAGGCCGACGCCGCACCCGAGCGAACCGACCGCTTGCGAGGGCGCAATCCCGCAGGCTTCGATGTAGGTCGAATAACCGAGGCCTCGTAACTTACCGTGACGCGCTGCTTCGCGCTTGCGTTTGTTGAAGCCCTTCACGTCGGCGAGCTCCAACGCCTTTTTGAGCGAGGCGTTATAGTCGCCCGCATCGTAGGCCATGATCACCGGTGTCTGATGCGGGAACGACTTGATAAAATTGCGTTTGCGCAGATCGGCAGGATCGATATCCATCTGCCGCGCCGCCACCTCAACCAGCCGCTCGACCACGAATGTGGCTTCCGGACGCCCCGCACCGCGATAGGCATCGACCGGCACGGTGTTGGTGTAAACCGCGTCAACCTCGCAATAAATCTGAGGAATATCGTACTGGCCGGACAGCAGGGTGGCGTAGAGATAAGTCGGCACCGATGAGGAGAACGTCGACATATAGGCGCCGAGATTGGCGATGGTCTTGACGCGCATCGCCAGGATCTTGCCGTTGGCGTCGAGCGCAAGTTCTGCATGTGTGACGTGGTCGCGCCCATGCGCGTCCGTCACGAATGATTCCGATCGATCGGCCGTCCACTTTACCGGTCGGCCAACCTTGCGCGCAGCCCACAGGCAGACGACCTCTTCCGGGTAAATAAAAATCTTCGAGCCGAAGCCACCGCCAACATCTGGGGCGATGACGCGCAGTTTGTGTTCGGGCGCCATGCCGACGAATGCCGAAATCACCAACCGGGCGACGTGCGGATTTTGCGACGTGTTCCAAAGCGTGAGCTGATCGGTGCCGGAATCGTACTCAGCGAGCGCAACGCGGGGCTCGATCGCATTTGGCACCAGGCGGTTGTTGACGATATCGAGCTTGGTGACGCGCTTGGCGGCAGCAAAGGCCGCGTCCACCGCCTTGGCGTCGCCAAGCGACCATTCGTAAATGGTATTCCTCGGCGCCACCTCGTGAATTTGCGGGCCGGATTTCGCCTTGGTTGGATCAACGACTGTCGGCAGCACCTGGTAATCGACCTTCACCTTCTCGGCAGCGTCGCGCGCCTGCGCCTGGGTCGCCGCGATCACTACGGCGACCGCATCGCCGACGTGGCACACTTTGTCAGCGGCCAGCGCCGGGTGCGGCGCCATCTTCATCGGCGTGCCGTCCTTTGAATGGATCATCCAGCCGCATATCAGGTTGCCGATTTTGTCCGTGGCAAGCTCTTTGCCAGTCAGTACATCGATTACGCCCGACATTTTCTTGGCGGCGGAAACATCGATGCTATTGATCTTCGCGTGCGCGTGCGGCGAGCGGACAAAAACCGCGCGCGTCTCGCCCGGCCGAACTATGTCATCGGTATATTGGCCCTTGCCTGTAATGAAGCGGAGGTCTTCTTTTCGGCGCACCGCCGCGCCGATACCCGTCGCGCTCATGGCGGTCTCCTCCCGTTGGATTTTTTTGATGCTATTCGACCGCCTGACGCGCACCGCCCTTGGCCATGGCTTTCGCTCCCGCCGCAATGGCTTTGACGATGTTGTGGTACCCCGTGCAGCGGCAGATGTTGCCATCAAGCTGCTCGCGGATGGTGTGCTCGTCGAGATCGTTGCCGCGCCGGCGCACGATATCAAGCGCCGCCATGATCATTCCTGGCGTGCAGAAGCCGCACTGGAGACCATGGTGCTCGCGGAAAGCCTCCTGCATGGGATGCAGCGGGCCGTTCGGCTCAGCCAAACCCTCAATGGTGGTGATTTTGGCGCCCTCACATTGCAATGCG
>DASSLE010000478.1:0-6161 GCA_035689725.1 Pseudolabrys sp. | reverse complement strand
CGTGCCCGTCTATTGCGGGCCGGACGAACTAGGCGGATTGGGAGCTTGGGGCGACTGGAATGTCGGGAACTGGTGCGAGGACGTACAGGCCGCCTGGATTAAACAAGATCTCTGACGCGCGTGGGAACGCGCTAGCGGTTGCGGCTGTTGCCGGAGGTGTATGTCAGAACAACCTGCAATCAAAACACTGAAAGTGCTGCGCAAAGCTGAGGAAAAATGCACGCGCTGCCCTCTTTACAAACATGCGACACAGGTTGTGCCGGGCGAGGGTCCAGCACGGGCGCGCATTATGATGGTGGGCGAGCAGCCGGGCGATCAGGAAGACAAGCAAGGCAAGCCCTTCGTCGGCCCGGCGGGCGGGATACTGACGAAGGCATTGGCCGACGCTGGGATCGAACGGAAGATCGTTTTTGTGACCAACGCAGTGAAACATTTCAAGTTCGAACCGCGCGGTAAACGGCGTCTGCACAAGCGTCCCGATGCCTACGAGATCGATCGGTGCCACTGGTGGCTCGACTTCGAGCGCATGATCGTGCGGCCCGACATCGTCGTCGCATTGGGAGCAACCGCCGTAAGGAGTGTTTCTGGTCGGCCACTCGTCATCAACAAGATTCGTGGACGCCTATTGCCACTGCCTGGCGGCGGAAAAATGCTGGCGACGATCCACCCGTCCTACATTCTGCGCATCGATGACGAGGCGGACAAACGTGCGCAATACAAACGGTTAGTCGCTGACCTGAAGGTCTGCGCCAGGGCGCTCGCTAAAACCGAGTGACTGGCGTTTACCGCGTTAATCGCGCTTGGATCTACTAAATGGAACTTTTTTGGCTGGTTCGCGGTTATTTGGCCGAAACAATTTGGGAGTTTCCAATGTCGGAAAAGCCAAAGAAGCACGCGGAAGAAGAACGCGAGCGGATCGAGCGCACGGAAGACCAAGTCGTGGTCGACTCGGATGAAAGTTTTCCGGCCAGCGATCCACCCAGTTGGACGCCGGTGAGCGGCGTCGGTTCGGGCAGGGACCACAAGAAGAAAAAGCTGAGCTAAAAACGTCCGCGCGCGCTTATTGAAATTTCAAATTGAGCAGCTTTTCCGCGTTGCCGGAAAAGACTTTGCGGCGGTCGTCGGCTGGCAGGCCGAGGCCTTCGACGGTCTTGATCGTCGGCGCAATCGGACCCAACGGCGTGTCGGTAGCGAACACCACCCGGTCGGCGCCAAAGAATTCATAGCCGCAGCGCGTCGCGGGCACGCCGCCGCCGAACATCGCGGTGTCGGCATAAAAATCGTGCAGATAGTCCATGTGTGGCCGCTTCAATGACGGCAGGATTTTCGAATAGTCCTCATCTGACGTGCGTTGCCCAAGTACCTTGAGACCCGGCCCGACGCGACCGTCGTAATACGGAATCATTCCGCCGAGATGATGCGTGATGATTTTCAGCTTTGGGTAGCGATCAAGCAGGCCCGAGAAAACCATCCTCACCATGGCCACCGATGTCTCGTAGGGCCAGTGGAAGCACCACCACATCTCAAATCGCGATTTCTTTTCGGCTGGATAGTCTGGCATCGCAGCGGTGCCGACTGGATGCAGCCAGATTGGCAGATCGAGTTCTGCCATGGTTGCAAAAATTGGATCAAACCCCGGATCGTCGAGCGGCCGCCCCGCAACATTTGTGTACAGCAACACACCGCGCGCACCGAGATCTTTGACGGCGCGGCGCGCCTCCGCGACCGAGCCATCGACATCGGTCATGCATAGCGCGGCCGCAAAGCCGGGGAAGCGCGCCGGATGCTTGCGACATAGCTCGGCCATCGCGTCATTCGCAATGCGGGCAAGATTCAATCCTACGTCGGGCGCTGCGATGTCCTCGATGGCCGGATTCGGCAAGGAAATAATTTGCCGATAGTCGCCAAACTCGTCCATTTCCTTGAAACGCGCATCAAGATCGAACAGCTTGGTGACACCTCGCAGCCGCTTGCCAATATTCTCGAGCTTGGGCGCCACCTTGGTCATTTCCTGGAAATAGCGGTCCGGGAAGATATGGCAATAAATGTCGATGATAGGGCTCATGGCTTTCCTCCCGTTTCTTTTTCCAGAATCAAATGGCGCTGCAATGGCAGCGCCTGCCAGCCTAGGCGCTCGACAATCAGCCCCCAAATCCCTTTCGGCGCCCACAGCATGACAACGATGGCGACCGCGCCCATCATCAGCAAGTACAGGCTGCCAAGGTCGGCCAAGGCCTGGCGAAGCAGGAAGAAGATGACGGTGCCAATGATTGGGCCTTCTATCCGCCCAATACCCCCGATGACAGTGATGAAGATGACGAAAGCCGTCCAGTCGTTCACGCTAAACGCGGTATCGGGCGAAATGCGCAGTTTCTGCAAAAAAATAAGCGCGCCGATCATTGCCGTGCCGAAGGCCGTGAGCACGTAGACAATAAATTTTATCCGCCACACGTCGATGCCATTGCTCTGTGCCGCGAGCTCATTGTCGCGAATTGCCGTGAGGGCGAGGCCGTGACGTGAGCGTAGCAGCGCCACGATCGCACCCAATACGGCGCCGGTGAGTGCCAGCGCCAACCAATAGGTTTCGAATTCGCGCATCTGCCGGGTCGGCGCTATGGCGATGATGACGGCTGCAGGCAGGCTGATGCCAGAGCCGCCCCCGAGGACAGAAATTTGCGAGGCGAGCAAGCGAAACACTTCGGCAACGACCCAGGTTCCGATGGCGAAATAGGCGCCGCGGAGGCGGAAAATGAGCGCCGCGACAGGGATCGCGACCAGTGCGCCGATTGGTCCGGCAATCAGGATGGCTGCGACCGGATGCACATCCGCCAAAATGGCAAGCGCGAACAAAAGATATCCGCCAAGGCCGACGAAAGCCTGTTGGCCGACTGAAACCAGTCCCGCGTAGCCGGCGAGCAGATTCCAAAGGCTCGCCAGTGCCACGAACGTGTAAATTTCCGCGAGCAACCGCAGCGTCTGCCGGTCGCCCCAATAGGGTGCGAATGCCAAAACGACGAGCATGACGGTAATGAGCGCGACGCCGACGCGGCTCGACCGGGTGGCATGCTCGACGATCATCTCGACACCTTCGGAAACAGTCCTTGCGGCCGCACGGCCAGGATGGCGAGGAATACGATGTGACCGGCGAGCAGTTGCCAGCCTGGATCAATCTGCGCGCCGATCGCCTGTGAGACGCCCAAAATAATGCCGCCTGCCAGCGTTCCCCACATGCTGCCCAACCCGCCGATAATCACTGCCTCGAAGCCGAAGATCAGCCGCGCCGGACCGATGGCAGGATCAAAATTGGCGCGCACCGCCAGGAAAACACCAGCAATAGCGATGACCGCGAGCGATAGCGCCATGGCCATGGCGAAGACGTGACGGGTGTCGAGCCCCATCAGCTGCGCCACCGCCTGATCGTCGGAGGTAGCCCGGAAAGCGCGGCCAAGCGCTGTCCGGTAGAACAGCATCTGCAACGCAGCGATGACGATCACTGCAACAATGAATTGGATGAATGGCAAGATGCCGATCCAGACCCCCTGCACCAATTGAAAGGTCTGAATTTCAATCGCGCCCGCCTGCAGCTTGCGGCTGTCGGCAGTGAACAGCTCCAGCAACCCATTCTGGATGATGATGGATAGGCCGAAAGTCACCAGCAGCGGCGGCAATAAGTCGTCGCCGAGAGTCCGGTTGAGTAGCCCGCGCTGCAGCGCGTAGCCGATGACCGCCATCGCCGGCACGACCAGCAGTAGCGAAGTCAGTGGATCCACGCCCAGTCCTTGCGTCACCATCAGCGACACATAAGCGGCGAGGACGATCAGATCGCCATGCGCGATGTTGACCAGCCGCATCACGCCGAAGATGAGCGACAGGCCGGCCGCGAACATGGCGTAGAGCCCGCCGATCAGCACGCCTTGTAGGATGACGTTGAACCACTGCATCCCGTCACACCCCGAAATAGGCGGCCGAAATTGTCTCGCGCGTCAGCTCGCGTGCCGGTGCCTGCAGAGCAACGCGCCCTTCCTGCAAACAGTAGATGTGGCTTGCAGCACGCAGGGCCTGCACGATGTCCTGTTCGACGATGATCAGTGACAGGCCCTCCGCAACGATCTGCGGCAGCCGTGCATAGATGTCGCGCACAACGATTGGCGCAAGACCGAGGCTGATTTCGTCACAAAGGAGTAGTTGCGGGTTAGCCATCAGCGCGCGAGCGATGGCTGCCATTTGCTGCTGGCCACCGGAGAGCGCAGGCGCCGGCAGGTTGCGTCGCTCGGCTAGCACAGGGAACAGTTCGTATATGCGCGCAAGCGTCCAGGGGCCGGACCTGCGTGACTGGCCGCCGATCAATAAATTTTCCTCGACTGTCAGCGAGGGGAAGAGTCGGCGTCCTTCGGGCACCAGCGCAATGCCGCGGCCGAGCACATCAAAGGCAGGTGCACCAGCGAGCGGTGCACCGTTGAATACAATCTCGCCTCGGCGGGGACGCATCAGGCCAGAAATGGTTTTCAGAAGCGTGCTTTTCCCGGCGCCATTGGCGCCGATAACAGCAACCACCTGTCCAGCTCGGACGTTTAACGAGATGCCAAACAGCGCCTGAAAATCGCCGTAGAAGGTGTCGATTGCGCGCACGTCGAGCAAAGGATCAAACATCAGCGGCAATCCCCATATAGATCTCTGCTACGTGCGGGCTACGGATCACCGTGTGTGGATCGCCTTGTGCGATGAATTTGCCTCCGTACAAAACGAGCAGTCGGTCGACAACCGCGAGGAGAGCATGCACGACATGCTCGATCCAAACGACGGACACACCGCTCGCGCGTACTTCTTTGATCAACGCGACCAGCGCGGCACATTCGTGCTCAGTGAGACCGCCGGCAACTTCGTCGAGCAGCAGCACTCGAGGTTTCGTGGCCAATGCGCGCGCCAATTCGAGCCGCTTCCGATCGAGGAGTGTTAGGCCGCCGGCACGCTGGTTGGCTTTACTCAGCAAACCGCAGCGTTTGAGCATTTCCGCGCAGCGATCATAGACAGCGGTCTCGTGCTCGTCAGATCCAAACGCAGCCGCTACAACCACGTTCTCGAACGCGGTCATGCCGGAGAACGGCTGTGGGATCTGGAACGAGCGTGCTAGCCCCCGGTGGCAGCGGCGTTCAGCTGGCAGGTGCGTGACATTTTCACCCGCGAACAATACGCGGCCGGCATCAGGCGCGATTGTGCCGGCTGCGATGCCAAACAGCGTCGTTTTGCCAGCGCCATTCGGCCCGATGATACCGAGTGCCTCGCCCTCTTTCAGTGCAAGATCGACTCCGTCGGCCACCAGCACGGCACCAAATCGTTTCGAGATATTTTCCAGTGCAAGGATGGGAGCCATTAGGTGCCTTTTACCGTCATCCTGAGGTGCGAGCGAAGCTGCATTGAAAGATGATCGGCCTGCCCCGTCGCCCTTTCGAGGGCTGCGCTACGCGCGGCCACCTCAGGATGACGGCTCTTGGTCACGCTACGAGATCGGCTGCAGCTTGCCTCCGACCGGAATATTCGGCGCGGTTTTGTTCTCGGCAATGACCAGCTCGAACTTTCCGTTTTTGCGCTGCCATTGCCCTGCGACCAGCGGTGTCTTGGTTACATTCTTCACCGGCGCGCCGGTCCATTGGATCGAACCGACGATCGACTGGTAGTTGGTCGAAACGATCGACTCGAGGATGGATTTCGGATCGCCCAGGTTCTTGGCTCGTTTGAGCACGTCGATTGCCACCTCGAACAGCGCGTGCTGGAAACCAAGCGGCTGCGTCCACGGCCTTTTCGAAGCCTTGCTATAAGCGTCGGTGAGTTGCTGGCAGCTCTGCCCAGTCAATCCGGACTTGAAAGGATGATTTGGCGTCCACCAGATCTCGCTCGTGAGGCCGTTGCCACGCGCGCCGAGTGATTCGATGACCGAAGGGAACAGCAGCGCCTTGCCGATGGTGACGATCTTCGGCTTGAACCCTTGCTGCGCCGCCTGCGACCAGAACGTCGCGAAGTCGGGCGGGATCATGTTGCCGGTCACGATCTCGGCGCCCGCCGCTTTGAACGCGGAAATTTGCGACGTGAAGTCGTTGTTCATCAGTTGATAGCGGCCGGGGTCATGCAGCTTGTAGCCAGCCGCCGCCAGCGCCGGCGGCAGA